>CAIVPY010000391.1 GCA_903907885.1 uncultured Bacteroidota bacterium | reverse complement strand
TTTGATGTGTATAAAGGCGATAAAATAGAACAAGGCAAAAAGAGTTATGCCTTAAGTTTTATTTTGCAAGATGAAAGCAAAACTTTGACTGACGATGTGATTGATTCGGTGATGCAAAGACTTATCAAAAACTACGAAAAAGAAGTAGGCGCTGTTTTGAGGGGATAGATTTTCACATCTTTTTGTATACGTTTGTGAGGGTTAATTCCCAATTCATTATGAGCAATAAAATCTTCTCCTTCTTTTTAATGCTTAGTTTATGTTCTAGCCTACTATCATTTGATTTACCCGAAGGTTGGTTTAAAGCTGGTAGTACGCCTCAACTCTATGATATGTTCACTGATGCAGGTGCTGGCAAGGATGGCAAGAATGCTGCAAGTATTAAATCCCTAAAAAAACGTATAGATGGTTTTGGAACCTTGATGCAGAATTTTAAACCAGATAAGTATCTAGGCAAAAAGATTAAAATGACGGCTTGGATGAAATCCAATGAGGTGGCAAGTTGGGCAGGATTTTGGCTAAGGGTGGATCAAGCGGGGGCTAACAAATCACTTTCGTTTGACAATATGCACGACAGACCCATTAAAGGAACTACTGACTGGAAAAAATGCGAAATTGTGCTGAGTGTGCCAAGTTCGGCAACCAACATTGCTTTTGGCGCTTTGTTAGATGGCACTGGACAAATTTGGTTTGATGAAATAAATTTTGAAGTGGTGGATAATACAATACCGTCAACTGGGAAAAGTGCAAATGACGAGCCTGTTAATTTGAATTTTGATAAATAGAACTTTCCTTAAGTGAGCATTTGCTGAATATCACCAGCTATTTGTCTAAGAATATTTAAGTTCATTTTGTCTACTTAATTAACTCCATTAACTTTTCGGGTTTTGCTAATGCATTAAATCCGAATTTCTTATATAATCCGTGAGTGTCACTTGTAGCCAGCCTCCATACCTTAACGTTTTTCAGTGAGGCAAATTCCATGATATATTTCATTAATTTTTTAGAATAGCCTTTCCCTCTATGTTTTTCTTCAATGAACAAGTCCATTAAGTATGCGAATTGCCCGTAGTCAGTCACTATACGAGCATAACCAATTTGTCTGTCTTGAAAGTAAACACCAAAATTCAATGAATTGTCAATACAGGTTTGCATTGTTTCTTTTGTTCTGCCCTTAGCCCAATATGAATTTGAAATAAACTCGTTTATAAAGTGTAAGTCGAGTTGATTTTTGTCTGTATTTATTTCTATATCGTTCATATTCTGATACGGTTTATTTGTCGTCATAACCTGACTACTACGGATGGCAGCTTTACGTTGTGGCGGATTAGATGCACCCCAAACTGTAAACTTTTTTCAGGACAAGTCAGTTCCTTTTTGAAGTCCGATTTATATTTGTTTTTTTTAGTGCTTTATTATTTTGTACATACCTGGTCTATTATCTGGTCGTTCATTATAACCAAATTTGTAATAAAACTCTTTTACTCCTGCGACTGCCATTAAGCCAACAAATGAATTATTATTAGATGTTTCATTTAAAAACAATTCAATTTTACTCATTATTAATTTGCCAACACCCCTTCCTTTATATTATGGTGTTACTATTATATCTTGAATGTAAAAATAAATAGCACCATCTCCAATTACCCTACCCATTCCTATTAATTTTTCATTATCATAAACGCAAATTGAGAATAGGTCATTCTCAAGTGCAGTTTTGACTATATTATCTTCAATTAAATCCCAACTTGTTGTTTTTCTTAATGATTGATATTCTTCTACTCTTATTTTTCTAATTTTAAGTCTGAAATCATCATGTTCTTTTCTCATATCCAAATAGCTTTTTATTAAAATTGCCCTTTACTTACATATAAGTGCCATAAAAGGGTGAACATATTCTTTAACGCAATATATCAATATTTTATAAATCATCAAAAGGGCTTTGCCTATGCTTTTTTTTGCTCTTGCAGGCATCCTTGCCTGCAAAAAGTCAAGGGCAAAACAAGTTTCTAATCAAAAATCAACTTGGTGCTGGATGATTTGTTCGTATCCAAGTTTTTAATTTGCAGAAGGTATTCACCTGCTTTTATATCTTCTTTCTGAATGGTTACTTCTTTGCCTTTAAAAGCCTTATAGCTGCGAATGTTTTTGCCACTCATATCGTTGATATAAATTTGCCAAACTGCTATAGCGTTCAAATCAAGTTTAGCCGAATTGCTAGTTGGGTTTGGAAAGAGTTTTATCGCATCGCTTGTTAATTCAAGCAATCCTGATTTGATAAAAATATACTCATCTGAGGTATCGGTACAGCCTAAACTATTATTAACTATTACACGAAAAGTACCACTGTTTTGAGAAATGAATTTACTATCATTTACGTTGGGGATGGCTTGACCATTAAAAAACCATACATACCTATTTCCATTAGATGAGGCAAATAGTGTATCGGCTATGGCTGTTATTATTGGCTTTGTTGGCTTTGCAATTGAGGTTAAAACAACTGAAGCCGAATCAGAGCAAACTCCATTACTATTAATTACGGTATAAAATCCGGGCACTGTAATTTTGATATTCGACTTTCTAGACTTTGGAATTTGCTTACCATTTAACTTCCACACAAAGTCACTTCCTGTTCCATTTGCATTTAAATCAACAATACTTCCATCACAAAAAGTTATTGTATCCATAACAAATTTTGAAAGAATAGGAAAGGTATTTAACATTATAGGTATCGTTCTTGATGTGTCTCTACAACCCGAAGAGAGTGTTTTTAAAATAAGTCTGTAATTACCCGACTGTGTTACGTTGATATAATTAAACACCGAATCATAATGCAAACCATCTTTTTGGAAATAATAGGTAGCATCCATCAAAACAGGATTGCTAATATTGGTAATGTTTCCTGTGCAGGCATTGGTATCGCCAATGATAGACAATTGAGTTGTTTTCATTTCTAAAGTACTCAATGCAATGTTTAAAGAATCTTTACAGCCCAAGATATTAGTGGCTACTACTTTCAGTATGTTGTTTCCAGCATTAATCTGTATGCTATTTTCTAATCCCGATTTTATGATTTGATTGCCCAACATCCAATCATAAGATAAAGCTTCTGCATTAGGTTTAATAGTTACTAAAGCACCATTGCTATTGGCACAATAAGAATAGCTGCTTCGGTTGCCATTGTTCGACACCTTAACCACTGACCACTGTGGAGCCCAATAGTTGGTATCGGCACAAACACCCGAACCTGTAATAAGTGAGTATAATCCGTCTTGATTTATGGTGTAGGATTGGGCTTTAGATACTTCAATACCATCTTTCAACCATCGGTAGCTTGTGTTGTTTGGAGCAGTTAATACAATAGGCTCGTAGTTGCATAATATTACAGTTTTACTAAAGCTAAAGGTGGCAGGAACTTTAAGTGTACCTATAAAGTTAATTTCGGCAGAGCTGTCTTTGCATTGGGTCGTTTGGTCTTGCACCAAAAGGTAGTAAGCCCCCACCGCATTCATAAAGATACTGCTTTGGTTCAAAGGATATGCTTGTAATACTTGGTTCGGGTTTTTATAATACCAAATATAGTTGTTTGTGTTGCTAAGAGTAAGCGGAGATACAAGCACCGAATCGTTTTGACATTTATAAATATTGCCCGTTTTACTAGTTAAAGTATTGGGTAATGGGTTAATGGTGATTGAAAAATAATTACTATCTACTAAACAATTGAGTGTGTCTTTCAATGCAAGTAAACTTAGGTTGTGCATGCCAGGGTTATTATAGGTTTTTGTTATTCCACTTGGCATATCATTAGAAATAGAACCATCCTCCGACTTCCAATAATATCCATACACATTAGAAAGATTTGAACCATTACTAAAGGTAAACGAATTGGCATTTACACACTGTGCATTACTTCCAACCAACGAGATATGAATAGCAGTGTCTCTGTTTTGTGCCGATTGGTATCTATTGAAATTAAAGCTGGCAGTATCTGTACAACCTTGACTTGATTCGGTAATAACTACTTTATAAATTGAATTTGTTTTAGGGGTAATGAAAAATGCCGAATCTTTAGAATTAGGACTTATTGAAACAAGGTTGCCATTAAGCATATTGAAATATTCAAAACTGTTGTTTCCTGGTGTGCCCCAGATACCACCAGCAGTTACTTTAACGGGTTTACCAAAACAATTAAACGCATTTGGTGCTATTGCCTTAACAAATTCGGGAATATTTATAGTAAATGGTATGCTATCGTTAGGGCAGCCATCAGGAGTGGGTGGAGCAATAGATGCCAATCTAAGATATATATTGTATTTGCCTCCTTTAGCAAAAGTGGTATTCATAAGATATGGATTGCTTACATCAGGCGATTTGCTTGTATATACCCCCGAACCAGGCTCTGTTTCAACATACCAACGGGTATAGTTATGATTAATAATCGTATTGGCTGTTTGAGGAGTTAAGGTATATTTAAATCTATAGTTATTGCATTTAAAAGCATCAAGGCTAATAACCGCATCTGGTGTTTGGTTTACAGTAATAGCAAACGAAATGATGCTACGACCTGGAATTGGACATAAGCGGTCTTTTGCTATAACTGAAATATAATAGGGGCTTCTACTAGGTCGGTATGCGGCACTGTTGGGAGTCCAACAAAACTTCAATTTGTCAAACTTAATTTGCCCTATGTGTTCATCTGAGTTGTCATACGTTTGTTTGCTATACACTGGCGTAATTGAATAGCGCCCTTTTGAAGCATCAGCAATAGAGCCTAAAGCGCTTATGCTAAGGTCGGTTGTATCTGTAAATAGGACATCATCTGTGGCTTCAACAAAAAAGCAGAGTTCTTTATTAGCACAAACAGACCAATTGTTTCGAGGGGCATAGCTTGCAGGCATTGTTCCAAGGGTTCCTGCATTGTTCACCAACTGCCCTTTGTCGTTGTAAGTAACTATTTTAGGGGGATTATTTGCATCGCAAGTCGAAACTGAATAAAATATCAAATCCCTACTTGTTTTTCCAATCTCAAATGACTGTCCATATATATCGCGTTTCCATTCAGTTATTTCTATAACAAAAAATACAACAAAATTTCCAGATGGAGTAAAACAAATATCACCCGTTACGTGATTCACCGAAAGTCCTAAGGGTGGGGGCAAATTGGGGTTGTTACCCATGTATGGAAATTGATAATTTGATGAATAAGGGGGCTTAAAAGCGGCAGGACTATTGGCAGCTACTAAAGGTACTCCCAAATTATAACTTAATGAATCTCCATCTGGGTCGATAGCTCCAGGATTATAGTTAAATACTTGGCCCGCACATACCAATATTGGTGGGGTGTTAGTAAGAACAGGACTGTTGTTACAAGTGCTTAAACACCTATTTATGGGTGTGCTTACATAAATTGACTGGCTAGATGGATTATTTAAATTTGTTATAACAGCATTGAGGCAACAATCACTCCAACTGGCAACCACATTGCAACAATTACTTGGCAATGAATTTAAATTAACGATGCCCCTAAAAGTATAAACTTCTATTCCTGGATAAAGTGTACCAGGAGTTCTTGTTCCGCAATTGCTACAAATTGTTTTGGCTGACCTACAAAGTTGAACCACATCATATCCACTTACAGTTGGCGAAGGGTCAATATTCATTGCAACACTCAATGGTGTAAAATTACAAACACTTGAGTTTGCAGAGCTAATGGAAACCCCACTTGCAATTGAACAACCAGCCATACCCGGACACTTACACATTCCTATTCCTTGACAATCACGATATACTTTCATGGTTATCTGGTAATTTCCATTACCCAAACATTGGTAGCTTATTTCAGCCCCAATCATACCTGAAGCTTTTGAGTTGAAAAAACTTAACAATAATGTTAAAATGAAGACAAATTTGAAAAGATACTTTTGAAAATGTGTATAGTATTTGTTTTTCATAGCTGTAGTATTTGTTGACCCAAAGGTCAATAATAGTTTTCTAAATATTATCTTAAAACTTAATTTTTATAAAAATTAACATCAAAAAACACCTAATGAAATAAAAAATACGCAATAGTTCTAATCTGAGCGCATGGTGTTTTTTATGAGTGCATTGTTGTATTGCTGTATAAAACTTTTAGCCAATGTATCCATGTGCGAAATAATGCTTTTATACGAATTAGATGTAAGTAGGTTTTTATTCATCAAACTATCTTTACTTAAATTAAACAATCCTAATCCATTACTCCCATCAAAATGGTAAACATAAGGATACTGAATGAATTGATAATAGCCATCTTGTCGTTGCACAGCAAAATGTTCGCCCGTTGAATAACTGCCAAAACTAAAATAGGGTTGTTTATAGTTCGCTACTTGAAGTATCATTGGCATAATGCTCAATTGCTGCACTGTAGCAAGGGTATCAGGAAGTTTATCTAGATTCTTTTTCACTCGGGCATCAAAAACAATAAGCGGAATTTCGTATTTGCCTTGCGAGCTTTGGTAATAGGGTTTTTATTTCCACAATTATAACATATTGTTTCCTTGAATAGGCTCAATTTAACCATATCGTTACCCCATTCAGTCGAAGATAAATCAATTGTCATACCAATAATACTTAAAACTTAGCAACCACAAATGGACTCAAAGTCATGGGTCTAGTTTCTGGATTAATAAAATCAATTGATAAATTAGAAACTGGGAAATGGTAGTAAATCTTCGTGCTTTTGAAATGATACAAACCTTTAATTTGGTTATAATGACTGGTGTCAGTAAGTATCCACGTGTTTTCACTTTTCGATATTGAATCTAAATTGCTCTGATTGGTTGAAAACAAGATTTTATGATTCAAATAAAAATCAAGCGAGCACCAATAATCTTTATCAAACACTACCAAACTTCCAGGTTGGTTTTTGTCAGTTTGGTTAATATCAAATGCAATCTCAGAGTAAGCCTGATATTTTAATATCTGTGGATATACACTGGCATTCAGTATTAGATTTACACAAGCAATTCCAAATGCTCCTGCAAACAAAATCTTATTGATAGGTATTAGTTTTTTGTTGTTAAAAATAAAGATTAAACCAATACATGTTGACAACAGAATACACACACAAAGCACAATGTGTTGCTTAAAAGCATAACACGAAAGGTAAACTGCAAGGGTAATTAACAATAAAAGTGTGAATTTGATAATGCCTAAAAACACACTGTTGTGCTTAGAGTTTCTGAGGTGATAGATATATCGGGCGAGTATAACAGCTGCCAGCGGATGAATAACAAAAGTATAGTGTGGCAGCTGATAGCTGGATAAGGACATAAAAACAAAAACAAAAACAAAACCGCATAAGCTAATGTAATCATTCGTTTTTAATTTGTCTTTTGCATTTTGGTAGGCAACTTTAATTGCCCAAACAAATGCTGGAACAAACAACAAGCTCCAAGGTAAAAAACTCCATAAAAAACTATGAACCAAAAAAAACGTATCAGGATTATTATTCCAGTTACTCTCTCCTGTTATCCTGCCAAAACTCTGAGTCCAGTAAAAAAATCTTAAACCTGATGGCCCTTGCAAACCATATACAAATTTTTCAGGATGCAAATCAAACTGATGATACAAACCCCAGCTCATGGGCAAAAGTAGCAAAGCAATTATTCCAATTGATATCAAATAATGCCAGTTGAAAATGTAATGCCAGTTTCGGGTTATAATAAATTGAGAACCAAAAGCAATAACAATTACCATTAGCCCTATGGGTCCTTTAGTCATCATTGCAAAAGCGACTGCTACCGAAAATACAAACAAATGTTTCAATTTTTTTGTGCTCATGTAAACTGCCAATTGCCAAAACGAAAGCATTACAAAACCAGTTAGCATACAATCTGTTCTTACATCGTGGTGCATTAAATAAAATGCCTGACAATTGGCAACTATCAAAACCGCATAAACCCCAATTTGTTGGGTATAAAATATCCTACAAAATCTATAAACCGAATAAATACCCAACAAGGATATTAGAAACGAGGGCAAACGATAGGCAAACTGATTAATTCCAAATATTTTGAACGAAAAGACTGTAGTCCAGAACAACATAGGTGGTTTGTCAAGATAATCCTTACCTCTATAAAACACCTCTAATAGGCTTCCATTCAACACCATTTCTTTTGAAATAGCTGCATACTGAGTCGCATCTATATCAATAAGTGTTATAAAAAAGCCGGCTATATAACTTATAAATGTTATAATAGACAAACCAATAAGGTTCAAATCTTTAAATTGTATTTTATTAATCACGCTTACAAAAATGGTAATAATAATGGATTATTACTAAATAAATAAGGACGACAAAACACACGAAGCAACTTCGATAAAAATAAATAAAAGAACCCGTTGAGTGCTTAGATTAATGTTATTTTAGCTAAGATAAATCGAATTTAAATTTTGATTAATGAACAAATTATATTTTTCAGATTTTACAAATAATCTTGTAGTCTGCAAATTTCGGTTACTTTTGCACTGCAAATAATAGAAGCAATTATTTGCCATGATAAACGATAATAACAAATTTTTTGGTGAAGGCTTAACTTACGATGACGTATTAGTCCTTCCTTCTTTTTCTGAAATCCTTCCGCGAGATGTAAATACATCAACCTTACTAACACGAAACATTCGTATCAATATTCCCATGCTATCAGCAGCTATGGATACAGTTACAGAGTCTAGGTTAGCCATTGCATTGGCACAAGAGGGTGGAATAGGCATTCTGCACAAAAACATGAGTATAGACAGACAGGCCAGCGAGGTTAAACGTGTAAAAAGAAGCGAAAGCGGAATGATACTTGACCCAGTTACGCTTCACGAAAACGCCACCTTAAAAGACGCTCACAAGCTTATGAGCGAAAATAAAATAGGCGGTATTCCTATTGTGAACGAAAATGGAATTTTGGTGGGCATCCTTACCAATAGAGATTTGCGATTCGAAAAAGCTTTAGGGCGCAAGGTAAGTGAAGTTATGACCACCCAAAACCTAATTACAGCTCCTGAAGGAACTGATTTAAC
>CAIVPY010000390.1 GCA_903907885.1 uncultured Bacteroidota bacterium | reverse complement strand
TGCAGTACCATTTTCGGTAATTATATTTAATAAATATATACCCGAATTCAAATCTGAAACATTCATTTTGTTTTGAGTAATATTATTTTCCATTTTCAATAATTGCCCGCTTAAACTATATATAGCCATTGAATTTATTTTCATATTGATATCAATGTTTATACATTCTTTTGCTGGTTGAGGGTAAACATAAAATACACTGTTATTAGTTAAGTTGTGTACATTATTAGTTGGATTGTTAGAGCCCTCTGTGCCAGTAAATAATTCTGCTGTATAGTCATTTTCATAAGCAATTTTTAAAATATGTAAAGCATCAGCTTTTGCATTTAAATTTATTAGCACCCAGAAAAATACGGTATCAGCACCAAATACAATTTTACCACCAATATATTGATTACCTTTACCTTTAAAGTCAGTTGTGTCGCCTAATACAGGACTATGTATAAAAGCGTTTAGAAATAAAGTGGTTTGTTTGTTTACAGAGCTGTTGTTATATATTTTACTAGGCTTGTAATTATTAGAACCATTAATTTTTGTAGAAGCTATTAATGTCTTTTGGCCAGTTCTTGATGCACCCGTAATTCCAAAACCACCATTGAAAAATGCAAGAAATGTTAAATCATAGATCCCATCGTTGGTCAAATCAATTTGTATCTGTTGATTTGATGTGTTTAAAGTTAAGGTTGAATCAATGTTTGTAATTTTAACCTATGCAAAGCTATTTGTTGTACAGAAAGTGAAAGTTAATAATAGGAGTTGAAGTAAATTTTTTTTCATGGTTTATTTTGTTTTGATTAACAAGGCAATTATAATATTTTTTATATAATATTCTGAGCTATCACATCATTTTCTTTTGATGAGATTACACTATATTGAAGATTCAATTAATTTTCATGTTATCGCTGCTTCGGATTGCAAACAGCACGGTAGTATGGTTTAAGCTGAGGTTTTGCTGGCATTGCAACTATGAACAGCTGCAGTCAATTTAGCTATCAAGCTTGGGTCTTTTTCGATGGCATTGCCCACTACCACTACATCTGCACCAGCCTTGCAAGTAGCCATGGCTTGTTCCACTGTTCTGATGCCACCGCCCACAAATAGTGGAGATTGGATATTGGCTTTCACATCAGCAAGCATCTCGGCTGATATGGGTTGTTTAGCTCCACTGCCCGCATCCATGTATATCAATTGAAGGCCAAGCATTTCGCCTGCCATGGCCGTGCATACTGCTATATTGTTTTTATCTGAAGGAATGGGTGTGGTATTACTCATATACATCACACTGGTAATATTTCCTCCATCCACTATCATGTAGCCTGTTGGTATAACCTCTATGCCTGATTTTTTTAAACCTGGGGCAGCAAGCACATGCTTTCCAATAAGTAAATCAGGGTTACGACCTGAGATCATGCTGAGAAATAAAATAGCATCGGCTTTGTCGTGGGTTTGCATCACATTGCCCGGAAAAAGCAATACGGGTATTTGAGTATTGGCTTTGATAATATCAACACAAGTGTCCCAAAAACCATTGGTTATCAAGCTGCCACCCACTAAAATAAGGTCAACTCCCGAACTGTTGCATAGCGCCACAGTTGCTTCAAGGTTTTCAATATTGGCTATACTATCTGGGTCGATTAACACGGCCAATTGCTTTATGCCTTCTTGAGATTTTTGTTTAAGTGTATGTATTATCTGTTTATTCAAAACCCAACAAATAAACCCAAATTATTGCTCAGAAACAATAAGGAAAGCGACAAAGGCAAAAAACATTTTGATTTTAGCAAGGGCAATCGAATATTGCAGGGTGGCAAAACTCTATTTTAAAGATCTCGTTTTTGATATAAACACCATTCATCCAATTGTTGAAGAATGTGAATTGCAGTTGAAGCAAGCACTTGTGTTTATGAACAAATGGAATGAGCATAGCCAAAGTTTTGTTTTTTATACTTCGGGTTCAACAGGCAAACCAAAAGAGATTATAGCAAGCCGAAAGCAAATAGAAGCAAGTGCCTCGGCCACCATACAATTTTTACAATTGAAGCAAGATTCAGCGCATGTTTTAATCTGTTTGCACATGCATACCGTTGGAGCATCTATTATGTTGGCTAGGGCTTTGTTGTTAAATGCCGATATAACTTTATGCGAAGCAAGCGCAAATCCTTTGCTTCATGTAGAATCAAATATTTTTAGTTTTGCTTCTTTTGTGCCTCTTCAAATTGAAAGTATTCTTAATAATGAAAAGTCTAAACCCAAATTTGAAAGTATTGAAAATGTAATTATTGGGGGTGCTAATATTTCTTTTCCACTAGAACAACAATTAGCTAGTATGAAAAATAACATTTGGCATAGCTATGGCATGACAGAAACCCTATCTCATATTGCGTTGCGCAGGGTAGGAAAGGAGAAGGCTTTTAACCCTTTGCCTTCTGTTGAAGTGGCCTTAAATACTTCTACCTGCTTGAAGATAAAGGCTGCTGTAACCAACAATAATTGGATTGAAACCAACGATATTGCTTTGATTCACGAGGATGGTAGTTTTGAAATATTTGGCAGGAGTGATTTTGTTATTAATAGTGGAGCTTATAAAATACACCCTGAAAAGGTAGAAGAAGCCATTCGGAAAATTTGGCCTTTTAATCATTCGTTTTTTATAGGCTCAATTGGCGATAATCAATTGACTAGTGCCGCAGTACTTGCGGTTGAGTGTTTGGATGAGAATGAACAACAAAATATTTTAAACGCATTTATAAAGCTTCAAACTGAATTACGTAGTTTGATTCACAAATATGAAATTCCAAAGCGAATACTGTTTGTAGAAAAAATATTTTATTCCAATAACCTCAAATTGGATAGAATAAAATCAAATCAAACACTTAGTAATCAAGTGTTTTAAAACTTTATAATGTCATTCCCAAAAAACTCTTTTTTGTGAGATTCAAATTTTTATATTCGCACTAAATTTAAACCCAACTAATATGTACTGGACACTCGAATTAGCTTCGTATTTGGACGATGCGCCATGGCCTGCTACCAAAGATGAATTGATAGATTATGCCATCCGCAGTGGTGCACCACTTGAGGTGATTGAAAATTTGCAAGAAATAGAAGACGATGGTGACCCGTTTGAAGGCATTGAAGAAATTTGGCCTGATTACCCAACCAACGAAGATTATTTTTACAACGAAGACGAACTGTAATAAAAAAGGAACTCATTTGAGTTCCTTTTTTTGTTTATTGGAATTAGTATTGTTCAAAGCGAATTTCTTTGATATCGCAAATGTTCAAGAAGCTTTTCAACTCTCTGTTCGAAGATTAAACTAAGTACAATAAGGATTTATTATGAAATACTTGCCTCTGACACGGTTTTTTAAATACATATTTATTTGTTAAAGAGTTGAAAATCTATTTACATTTTATTAATTCGAATGCATCCTATCATTATCTTATCGTACAAGAATTAAGATAGGTGTGGCTTTAAGTTATTTAGGTCTATTGTTTTTTTTCTTTAGACAATAAACACCATTCATGCGTTAGCTAATTATGTAATGGCAATTCCTTATATTTGGAATAAATCCACTAAATATCATGCTAAGTTTTTGGGAGCAAAAAGAACTCATTCAGTACGATTATATTGTTGTAGGTTCTGGAATAACAGGCCTTTCAACTGCTTGTGTAATAAAAGAACGCAAGCCTAAGGCCAATATTTTGGTATTGGAAAGAGGTTTGCTGCCCACAGGTGCAAGCACCAAAAATGCAGGCTTTGCTTGCATTGGCTCGCTTAGCGAAAAGCTATATGACCTTGCTTTGATGGGCGAAGATAAGCTTCTTCAACTTATCGAAAACCGATGGATTGGCCTTCAACTATTGCGTAAGCGTTTGGGTGATGCAGCTATCGATTTTCAAAACAATGGAGGCTATGAACTAATTCTAAACCATGAATCAAATTCGCATGTAGAGCAATTATCTTCCATGAACGATAGGCTAAGACCGATTTTTAAGCAAGACGTTTTCAAAGAAGATAAAAGCAAAATAAATGCCTTTGGTTTTAATGCCGATAAACTTCAAAACATGGTGGTTAATTCGCTTGAAGGGCAGATAAACACAGGCAAAATGATGAATACGCTTTATCAATATGCAACTTCATTGGGCATAAAAATCATAACCGGTGCAGATGTGTCAGTGATTGAAGAGAATGGTAATTATGTTTTGGTTCATGCCAATTCAGCATATAACAACATTGCTTTCAGGGCAAGTAAAGTGGCCATTTGTACCAATGCCTTCACCCGCAAATTGTTTCCACATTTAGAGATAAACCCGGGTAGGGGACAGGTGCTTGTTACCTCGCCAATTCCTGACCTAAAAGTGAAAGGTATCTTTAGTTTTGATGAAGGCTTTTACTATTTCCGCAATTTCGAAAATCGCATTATTTTTGGTGGTGGCCGCAACCTCGATTTTGAAAAAGAAGCCACAACCAGTTTTGAAAGCAACGAAAAGATTATTGCCCAATTGCAAAAGTATTTAAGCGAAATGATTGTCCCCAATCATTTCTACACCATTGACCAAACATGGACAGGTATCATGGCTTTTGGGCCTAATAAATTACCCTTGCTACAAAGCATGAGTGATAGGATAGCCATGGGAGTGAGACTAAACGGAATGGGTGTGGCACTTGGAAGCAAAATAGCCGAAGACTTAGCCGACATTCTGCTGTCAGACGATTGATGGCAAGATAGGGTGGAGGAAAGCGTCTGTCAAAAGCTAACAGATTTATCTAAGAAACGCTCTCTTCAGAACTTTCAATACTCTCAGTTTCTTTCTTGTTTTCTTCGGCAAAGAATTTTTTCTGGAAGATGATGATGGCAATGAATCCAATTGATATGGCAGCATCAGCTACATTAAAAACAGGTCTGAAAAACTCAAATTCTTCACCTTTCCAAATAGGAAACCACTCGGGTATAGTGGTATTGATAAGCGGAAAATAGAACATATCAACCACACGACCATGAAACCAAGAATCGTAATGAAACATAACACCATAATAAAGACTATCGAGAATATTGCCAATGGCACCAGCTAAAATCAAAGTCCAACTTGTGATATACCCCTTGTGGGCATTGCTTTTTATAAGGGTAAGAATATACCAACCTATAAAACTTACAGCTATTATTCTAAAAACAGTAAGAAAAATTTTGCCGATTTTTCCGCCAAACTCAAGGCCAAAAGCCATTCCGTAATTTTCGGTAAAATGTATTTTAAACCAATTGCCTATTACGTTTATTTCTTCGCCTAAAAAGAAATGGGTTTTGATATAGTATTTAACCCATTGGTCGATAATGAGTACCGATATAACAATGGATAAAGGAATGATATACTTATTATTCATGCGTGGCAAATGTAAGAAAATTAGCCAAATACTTTAAGTGGATTTTAGCTTGCCAAAAATATGTGTAAACCATGTGAGATATGGGCTGCCTATGTTGCTTTTTCTGACAAACAATGTAGGAGGATTGATGTTTAAGTAGGACGCTTGCAACTGCATTAGAATAATAGCTTGGATATTTTAATGCGAATATATTTTTAATGAATACAAAACATGGACAACTGACTAAAGTTTGTTGAACTTGGATTTTGCATCAAAATATTTTTTTTACATAAAAGTGAATTACTTTAAATAAAACTTCTTTTTCCGTTTGATATAGTTATTGAAAATATTATCAAGTCTATGATATTTATAGTATTGAGTAATCATCGAATAAATTTTCTTATTCTTCGACTCATTACCTCTCATCAAATAATAGCCACCTACACATAAACCTGTCGACATTGATAAAAATCCAATTTTTAAAGGCAATGGCAGCTCATTGCTTAACACAGGTGTGAAAATTAAACCATATAATCCCAAAATTGAAGATCCAACACCAAATGTATTTTTTGCTATAATTAACCATGTGCGATTTTTATAGTAATCAAAAATAAATTGTATCGTATCGTTAATTATCAATTTATCGTATTGTTTCGTCTTGACCAATGACTTAAAATCTTGATAGCTTAAATCAAAAATGTGATGTTGGTATTTATACCTATAATCATTAGTGTCTTGAGATATTGCCATTTGAATCGTATCTTTTGAATACTTTTTATTCTCATACCAATATAGTTTTGAGTATAATATTCTCTTAGTATTTTTGATATGAGTTAAAAAGGCTGCCAGTAATGGTAATTGTACTGTAGGATTTAATGTGACTGCAAATGGAACACACAGTGCATCTAATGAATAGGCTATTATCTTTCTTTTTCTGTTTTTATTAATGATATGCAATGCATAATCATCATTTTCAAACAAAGACTTAATCTGCCTATTCTTTAAATGTTTAAATTCATTATATGAAATGGTATCAAAAACTTGTGAAAAGGATTCATTGTTGGTATAAAATTGAAATAACAAAACCACCAACAATAAATACTTTTTCATATTAATGGATTTGATTGAGAATTACCCCAACGCCTTAATCTCGCTTACCAATTGGGTAAGGGCTTTTTTGGCATCACCAAACAGCATGCTGGTTTTAGGTTTGTAGAACAATTCGTTTTCAATACCCGCATAGCCTGCTTTCATGCTTCGTTTGTTTACTATCACATTGGCTGCATTTTCAACATCCAATATTGGCATACCGTAAATTGGTGAATTAGGATCGGTTTTAGCCGCAGGGTTCACAACGTCATTAGCACCTACTACCAATACCACATCTGTGGTAGCAAACTCAGGATTTACTTCTTCCATCTCCACTAGTTTATCATAGCTCACATTACTTTCGGCAAGCAATACATTCATGTGGCCAGGCATACGACCCGCAACAGGATGTATGGCATATTTAACTTCTACTCCTTCGCTTTCAAGCAACAATTCCAAATCGTGAACGATATGCTGTGCTTGGGCAACGGCCAAACCATAGCCAGGTACAATGATTACTTTCTTGGCATATTTCATCAAAATTGCAGCATCACTTGCTGTAACTTCTTTGATACTTCCAGCAAAACTTGATGAAGTAGCAGCCTCGCCAGTTGCACCACCACCAAAATTTCCAATCAACACATTTAGCAACGAGCGGTTCATGGCTTTACACATCACTATGGTTAATAGGGTTCCTGCCGAACCAACTAAAATACCACCCACCAACATTACTTTGTTATCGTATAAAAAACCACCGCAAGCAGCAGCCACACCTGTAAATGAGTTTAGCAATGATATAACCACTGGCATATCTGCCCCACCAATTGGTAACACAAATAAAATTCCGTATAGCAATGATAAGATAAACACGGCATAGAATAATTGAATGGTGTAAGTTCCATCACCCAAAATCATCAAGCCTGAAAGTACTAAAATAACAGCTAACAAGCCAATATTGATAAGCTGTTGCATACCCAATGATTTGTCTTTTACGTTACCACTCAACTTGCCCCAAGCAATGATACTACCTGCAAATGATACTGATCCAATAATCAAACCTAACACAATGGTTAGCAAATGGCCAGCAGCAACCAATGACAAATTGGTATCGCTTAAATGCCTGAACTCGATAACAGAAATTAGCATAGCACAAGCGCCACCCATTCCGTTAAACAAACTCACCATTTCGGGCATGGCAGTCATTTGTACTTTTTTTGCTACTACCCAACCAATTCCTGTGCCTACAATAAGTGCTCCGAAAATAAAACCAAGGTTGTGCAAATGTTCACCCGTTTCGGTTCTATATAAAAAGATAGTTCCAAAAATGGCTAAAACCATTCCGAAAGCAGCTATTAAATTACCCTTACGAGCTGTGGCAGGATTTCCTAAAAACTTTAATCCTATGATAAAGGTTACAGAAGCAACCAGATATATAATTTGTAATATGTAACTCATGTGTGTATTCTATTATTTTTTCTTCTTAAACATTTCCAACATTCTATCAGTAACCACAAAACCACCAACTACATTAAGTGTTCCTAAAACCACTGCGAAAAATCCCAGTATTAAGGAAACCAAATGGTCGGCCTGTCCCATTACAATAATGGACCCGATAATTACTACTCCATGGATGGCATTTGCACCGCTCATTAAAGGGGTGTGCAACACAGACGGTACATGACCGATAAGTTCTATTCCAACAAAAATCATTAAGATGATGAGATAAATAAGCTGGATATTTTCATTTATAAATTCTAACATATATGTATTGATTATTATGGTTTTAAAATATTTCCCTGATGTGTAATTAAAGTTCCTTTGGTAATCTCTTCTTCCATCTCCCATTTGAAGCCATCTTTAGTAGCAAGAAGGGCTAACAAGTTTTGAATGTTTTTTGCATACAACTCACTTGCATTCTGAGGTAATGTACTAGGCAAATTGCTTTGTCCAACAAGGGTTACACCATGCTTCACCACCACTTTGTCTAATTCGCTCAGTTCGCAATTACCACCTTGCTCCACTGCCATATCCACTATTACTGAGCCTAATTTCATTTGTTTAACCTGTTCTTCGGTAATCAATACTGGGGCTTTCTTACCCATTACCAAAGCAGTTGTAATGACTAAATCAGCTTGAAACAAACTTTTGTTTACCGCTTCTTTTTGTTTTTGTAAATAATCAGCAGACACCTCTTTAGCATATCCACCTTCTACTTTTGCAGCTTCGGCATCTTTTACTTCGATGTATTTTCCACCTAATGATTCCACTTGTTCTTTTGTTTCAGGACGAACATCTGTTACTTCAACTATAGCTCCTAATCTCTTTGCGGTAGCTACAGCTTGTAATCCAGCAACACCTGCACCATATATTAATACACGGCTTGGAGTGATTGTTCCGGCACTTGTCATCAATAAAGGAAAAATTTTAGCCAAATGATTTGAACCTAAAATTACTGCTTTATATCCAGCTAAATTATTTTGAGAACTTAATGCATCCATATTTTGTGCACGGCTAATACGAGGAATAGCATCCATGCTTATAGCACTAATTCCTTTGTCGGCAAGAGTTTTAACCAATTCGGCATTAAATGCATGATATAAATACGAAATACTTATTGTTCCGTTTTTCATCAAAGCTATTTCATCAACTGTTGGTGCATTTACTTTCAATACTATTTGCGCTGATGATAATAAGCTACTCTTGTCTGATGATAATTCGCATCCTGTATTTTTATATGCTTCATCACTAAAATTAGATGCATAGCCAGCATTGCACTCAATACTTATTGTATAGCCTAGTTTAATTAATGCCAAAGCAACCGTTGGCGACAGCGCAACTCGGTTTTCGTTGGGCTTAGATTCTTTTATAACAACTATCTTCACTGTGTAGGGGGTTATTAAAATATCGGCTAAAATAATTTTTTTTAAATTGTGAAGCCCAATAATTGATAATATTTGACAAAAAACAGGTTTCTAGTATGGCGTACATTGAGCCATCACTGAACTATAAAATGAAATATGAAAATTTATTTTTTGTTCTAAATATTTCTCTTTTATTTTGAATATCAATTAACTAAAAAATAATATTATGAAAACCTTTATTAAATTAATGAAGCCAATACTATTAGTAGCCCTTGTATTTAGTATTGGGTTATCTGGCTGCAAAAAAAATTGGTTTGGAAATGAAGAAGGCTCAGGAGGTACAGGTAATTCGGGTAGTGGAAATATTGTGTATGCTAAAGGCACAGCAGTGTCGTTTGATTGTGGTAAAAGTATTTATAACGATGGCACTAATTTATGGATTAAACTAGATGATGGTCAGATGCTTCAACCTTGTGAGCAAACTTTTGTAACTATTGCTGCTGTTATTTTGCATGATGGAGATAAGGTAGAATTAAAGTATCATAAATATACAGGAAGCACGAAGGGATTTGAGTTTTATTGCAAAATGGCAAACTTTAACTATACCAGAGCCAGCATTGATTTTATAAGTAAAATTGCTACAAGCACAACCACAAGTTGCCCTTCAGCAAACATGGCCAAAGATTACGACAATCAAACCACTGCAAGTGCTAATATTATAGATGCAAAAATGGCTGGAACTGAATTGTATTTAAACATTGGATACAGCGGTTGTGCCAAAAACCCTAAGCGTTTTGGAATGATTAGCAAGTTGCTTCCTACCGCAGGTCCATTGCCAGTTTATGAAATTAAATTGATTGACAATGCACCCGAAATGTGTATGGCAGCTTTTACAGATAATGTTTGCTATGATTTGTCGGTATTAAAAAATGCAAGCAATAGCAGTAAAATAAGTGTTGTTATCAAAGGAACAAACACTCAGTTTTCATTTTAAATACCTAATCATCCATAATGTATTTGCGAATTGTTCAATCAATTCGCAAATACATATTGCAAAATATTAGCCAGAT
>CAIVPY010000389.1 GCA_903907885.1 uncultured Bacteroidota bacterium | reverse complement strand
ACAATTAATTTTATCTCGTAAAAAAGCCGTTAGCGAACGTGCATGGGATAACATTATTAAAGCAAACGAAAATGATGAGGTTATTAACGGTTATGTTAAATCTCGTACCAAAGGTGGTTTAGTGGTTGAGGTATTTGGCCTTGATACTTTCTTACCAGGTTCGCAAATTGACACAAAACCAATCAAAGATTACGATGTGTATGTAGGTCAAACAATGCCATTTAAAGTGGTAAAAGTTAACCATGTATTCAAAAACGTAGTTATATCACACAAAGTGTTAATAGAAGAAGACATCGAAGCACAAAAATCAGACATCTTATCTAAATTAGAAAAAGGACAAGTTCTTGAAGGTACTGTTAAAAACATGACTTCATTTGGTGTGTTCATCGATTTAGGTGGTGTAGATGGTTTACTTCATATCACCGATATTTCATGGGGACGTATTAATCATCCAGAAGAAGTATTACAATTGGATCAAAAAATCAACGTGGTTGTTATCGACTTCGATGATGAGAAAAAACGTATATCTTTAGGCTTAAAACAATTACAAGGTCATCCTTGGGATGCTTTAGACCAAGAGTTAGCAGTAGGCAGCAAAGTAAAAGGTAAGATAGTTAATATCGCTGATTACGGTGCTTTCTTAGAAATAGCTCCTGGTGTTGAAGGTTTAATTCACGTGAGTGAAATGAGCTGGAGCCAACACTTACGTAACCCTTCTGACTTTATGAAGTTGGGTGACGAGTTAGAAGCTATGATTATCACGCTTGACAAAGAAGAGCGTAAAATGTCATTAGGAATTAAACAATTACACCCAGATCCTTGGACTAACATTGCTGAAAAATACACTGTTGGTAGTAAGCACAAAGGTATTGTACGCAACATGACCAATTACGGTTTGTTTGTTGAGTTAGAAGAAGGTGTTGATGGTTTAATCCATGTTTCTGATTTAAGCTGGACTAAGAAAATCAAACATCCAAACGAGTTTGTGAAAAAAGACCAAGAATTAGAAGTATTGGTATTAGAAGTAGATAGCGAAAACCGTAGATTGAGTTTAGGTCATAAACAACTTGACGAAAATCCTTGGGATGCTTTTGAATCAATATTCTCTGTGGGAACTATCCACGAGGGTACTGTTCTTAAATTGGAAGATAAGAGTGCAATCATAGCTTTACCTTATGGTGTTGAAGGTTATGCTCCTACTAAACAATTACAAAAAGAAGATAAGAAAACTGCTAAAGAAGACGAAGTATTACAGTTTAAAGTTATTGAATTTAATAAAGACAATAAACGTATCGTTCTCTCTCACACCGCCATATGGAAAGGTGATGTGATTGAGGAGAAAAAAGCAGATGACAAGAAAAAAGAAAGTGTGAAAGACGCTACTACCAAAGCTACTAAGAAGCTAAATGATAGTACCGAAAAATCTACTTTTGCTGATGTTGATGGATTGGCTGAATTAAAAGCTCAATTAGAAAACAAATAGTTTCTAGTTAATATTATAAATTAAAATCCCGAGAACTTTAGTTCTCGGGATTTTTTTTGTTTATAAAGATGTATTCATACTTTTAACCTACTTTTGTTGAGCAAAATGTTCTATCGCTTCGAGTAATTGAAGAGGAAAGTCTGGGCAACATAGAGCAATGTGCCATCTAACGGATGGGTGCCAATATGTAATGTATAGGTAACAGAAAGTACCACAGAGATAAACTACCAAGCATCAAGCAATTGATGAAGGAAAAGGTGAAAAGGCGGTGTAAGAGACCACCGATTAATTGGCAACAGTTATTGCTAGGTAAACCTCACATGTTGCAAGGCCAAATAGGTTGCACAGGCAAGCAATTGCCACATGGCTGCTCGTTATGATGTGCAATGGGTAGGCTGCTTATGATTGTATTAGTGATAATACAGCTAGATAAATGATAGATATGTGCCGATTAAATTCGGCATGAAACAGAACCCGGCTTACAGTTTTGCTAAACATACAAAGGAGGCTTCGTGCCTCCTTTGCCATGTGTTATTTTACATGTAATGAAATGTAAAAAATAACTCTTTCATAATTTCTCTTTCATAATTTCGTTAATCTGCTTTTATATATTATGAAATCACTAAGTATTTTGTTTCTTTCTTTGTTTTTTTTGCCATTGGCTCATACCCAAGTTGTAGTTTCTCCTGCGGGTATATACAGTAGCGTTCCTCATCACAAGCATCCTGATAGCATATATGCCAAGGCATTATTTTATATTACAATTTATCCTGGCAATAAAAAAGATTTCAAATTGTATAAAACCGTCTGCGATAATTGCGATTCTCCCACCATACGAGAGGTTGGTAGGCAATGTTTAAAAATAGCTCTTATGGATAATACAATTAAAAGGATTTTGCCTCCAAATGCAGATAGATTAGAAGAAAAGCACATTTATCCTGTACAAATTTCGATTCTCAAACCTCGTTAGAAAGGTGTT
>CAIVPY010000388.1 GCA_903907885.1 uncultured Bacteroidota bacterium | reverse complement strand
ATTGGTTTACAATAGCAAAAAGCTTAGTGGCACCGAAGCAGCCATTTCAACCAATAGCGATATTTATTTATATGACCTAAAATCAAAAGAAACCATCAACTTATCATACAAAAATTTAGGTTACGATAAAGGTGCACAATTCAGTCCTGATGGCACTAAAATAGCTTGGCTACAAATGAAAAGAGCGGGCAACGAAAGTGATAGAAATACCTTGGTGATGTATGATTTTAACTTTGCTAAGAGCATTAAGCAAGGTGATAAAATGATGACGGTGGAGCCTATAAAATCACTTACTGCCAACTTTGATTATACCTTAGAAAACTTCTCTTGGTTGGATAATAGCCGCCTTTGTTTTACTGCTGTATTTGAGGCTACCAAACAAATTTACTTATATGACCCTAAGTTGAAATCAACAACACAGATTGTTCCATTAACACAAGGCGCGCATGATTATGGAAGTTTTTCAATTGGCTATAACAACAAAAAGCCAGTGATGGTGGGTGCTAAGATGAGCATCAGCATGCCTACTGAGTTATTTTTGATTGATATGAATGGCAAACCTGAAAAGCAAATTACTTTTAGCAACAAACATATTTTAGATAATATGAAAATGGGCAAGGTGGAAAAACGCATGGTGAAAACCACTGATGGCAAGGATATGTTGGTATGGGTGATACTTCCACCAGATTTTGATGCTACGAAGAAATATCCAACCCTTTTATATTGTCAAGGTGGACCGCAAAGTCCAGTTTCGCAATTTTTTAGCTACCGTTGGAATTTCCAATTGATGGCAGCCAATGGTTATATAGTTGTAGCACCTAACCGCAGAGGTTTACCAGGCTTTGGAAGTGAGTGGAACGATGAGATAAGTAATGATTATGGTGGACAATGTATGAAGGACTATTTGAGTGCCATTGATGATGTTTGCAAAGAGCCTTTTGTTAACAAAGATAAATTGGGCGCTGTGGGTGCTAGCTTTGGCGGCTTTTCGGTATATTGGTTGGCAGGTAATCACAACAAGCGTTTTAAGACTTTTATTGCACATTGTGGTATGTTTAACATGGAGAGTTGGTATGGCAGCACTGAAGAAATGTTTTTTGCTAACAACGACAACGGTGGGCCTTATTGGAGCCAAACAGCTCATCCAAACAATTTTGATTCCTCACCACATAAGTTTGTCCAAAACTGGGATGCACCTATATTGGTTATTCATAACGAAAAAGATTTTAGGGTGCCTATTACACAAGGTATGGAAGCTTTTACTGCTGCCCAAATCAAAGGAGTACCAAGCAGGTTCTTATATTTCCCTGACGAAAACCATTGGGTGGTAAAACCTCAAAATTCTGTGTTATGGCAAAGGGTTTATTTTGATTGGTTAGATAAGTGGTTGAAGTAGGAGGTATTGGAATGAAGCTATAGGCTTATCAATAGGATTATTTGTCTATAACGTGTGTAGAAATTTCTAGTATAATTATTGATTTAATTCTAATCCAATTTTTAAATGACTAATGAGTCTATCTTTTAAAGATTGGGGGCTTATAACAGTTATGGAATTGCACCATGTTAGAATTAATCCTAATAGTTCATTACAATCATAAACAAAATAGCTAACCTCAATAAATTCAGAAGTTTGATTTTCTATTT
>CAIVPY010000387.1 GCA_903907885.1 uncultured Bacteroidota bacterium | reverse complement strand
TGGACGCTACAAATAGTTGGTGATGGGAAAGAGAGAATGAAACTTGAAAAATTGGTTAGAGAGTTAGGTGTATCAGAAAGGGTTGTTTTTCATGGTCATTTAAAAGAATTTTCTCATATCCTTTGTGAATCAAAGGTTTTTGTACTTCCATCCTTATCAGAAGGCTTTCCAAACGCATTAATAGAGGCTATGTCAGTTCCTTTGGCTTGCATAAGTAGCGATTGTGTGGCAGGGCCAAGTGATATAATTACACATGATGTAAATGGATTGTTGGTGAAACCAAAAGATGTAGAGTCATTGTCAGATGCTATGGACAGCTTGGCAAATGATGAAGAATTGGTTTTGAAATTATCAAACAATGCCTATTCAATTAGGAATGATTTGAATTTCGAGAAAATAGCCGATCAATACCTTAATTTTGTTTTCCCAATTAACATTTGTAAATGAAAATACTGCAAATAAATTCAAATTTAAATGTTGGAAGTACTGGCAAAATAGTAGAAGGTATTGGGTTAAAAGTAATAAATGAAGGAGGAGTAAGTCATGCAGCTTATGGACGTAATTATAATAATTCTGCTCTTAGTTCATATAAAATTGGTAATAAATGGGGCTTATTAGTTCATTTGTTATTATCGCGCATTACAGATAGGCAAGGATTTTATTCAAGCAAGGCAACAAAAAAACTGATTGAAAAAATCGAAATAATAAATCCTGATATTATACATCTACATAATCTTCATGGCTATTATTTGAATATTGAAATTCTATTTAATTATTTGAGCAGGGCAAATAAACCGATAGTGTGGACCCTGCATGATTGCTGGGCATTTACAGGTCATTGTTGCCATTTTATTAGGGTTGATTGCACTAAATGGATAACAGGATGCATTCATTGCCCATTAATAAAATATTACCCTCAAAGCTATTTTATAGACAATTCTTCAAATAATTATTTAAACAAAAAAGAACTATTTAATAAGCCAAAACAGATGGTATTTGTTACTGTATCCAAATGGCTTAATAGAGAGTTAAATAAATCATTTTTAAAATCGTATTCTTCTGAAGTAATTTATAATGGAGTTAATTTAGAAATATTTAAACCTAAAAGCCAGCACGATTTAAAAAATACATATGGTTTTGAAAGTAAAAAAATTATTTTAGGAGTAGCCAATGTATGGAGTGATTTAAAGGGTTTGAATGATTTTTTAAGATTGTCAAAATCTATAGATAACAATACTATTATTCTTTTAATTGGATTAACCCAAAAACAAATTAAGCAACTCCCTTCAAATATAATTGGCATTCAAAGAACTTCAGACCAACATCAATTGGCCGAATATTACTCGATGGCTGAAGTGTTTATTTGTTCTTCAATTGCCGAGTCGTTTGGTTTGGTTATAGCTGAATCTATAGCATGTGGTACGCCTGCAATTGTATATAATACTTCGGCAATGCCTGAATTAATTCAAGAGGGTGTTGGATATGTGGTTGAGAGAGGGGATATAAATGCGGTCTTTGATAAAATAAAAATAGTGTTTGCAAAGGGTAAAGAATCCTACTCCAAATCTTGCAGAGAATTTGCATTAAATAATTTTGACGAAAAATCGTCTTATGAAAAGTATAATCAATTGTATACTTCATTATTAGAAAACAAAAAATAACATGAATATACTATTCATATCGCTTGTAATTATTAAAGACTTAGATAAAAGAGGTATTTATCCTGATTTAATAAAATGTTTTATTGAAAATGGACATCATGTAACCATACTATCACCTGTAGAAAGAAGGGAGAAGGGAAAAGAAGAAATAATTGAAGGAGCAGGGTTTACCAATATCAGATACAAAACTCTTAATAATGCTCGAACCAATATTTTTGAAAAAGCACTTTCAACTCTTTTAATAGACCCCTTGTTGAAAAGAGCTGCAAAACGACATATTTCAAGAGAAATTGATTTGCTTATTTATGCCACACCGCCTATTACCCTAACTGGAACTATATCTTATTTAAAAAAGAGATATAACCCATTATGTTATCTTTTATTAAAAGATATTTCTCCTGCAAATATTGCAGATTTAGGATTGCTAAAAAGAGATAGTTTTGTATATAATAGGTTGAGAAAAGTTGAACATAAACTATATGACTTGTCTGATTTTATTGGTTGCATGTCTCCTGCCAATGTTGAATATATCATAGAGAAAAATAATATTGATAGGGCAAAAGTTGAAATATGTCCTAACTCAATCAATCCATATATTTTTGACATAAGCGAAGAAGAAAAAATATCTTTAAGACTAAAGTATAATATTGATAAAAATGCCTTATTGTTTTTTTATGGCGGTAATATTGGAAAGGCTCAAATGGTTGATTTTATAGTTGATGTATTAGAGTCGAATAAACAAAACAAAAACATTCATTTTTTAATTGTTGGGGGAGGAGTTGAGTATTATAAATTAGAGAAATGGTATAAGGAAAATAAAGGCAAAAACGCAACCATTTTATACACTGTTCCTAAGCATGAATATGATACACTCATTAAAATTGCAGACATTGGTTTGATTTTTTTAGATAGAAGATTTGAAATACCAAATTTCCCTAATCGAATATTGTCATACATGGAAAACAAGATGCCAGTATTATTAGCAACAGATAAAAATACTGATATTGGTAAAATAGCTGAAGATAATTATTTTGGAAAATGGTGTGAAGCGGGAGATTTAAAGAGTTTTAATAAGTTGATTGCTTTTTATGAAAATTTTTCCAATGACGAAAGAGATAGATTTGGTCTGAATGGATATGATTATTTGATGGATAATTATACTGTAGATAAGTCTTATAACGCCATTATGAGTCATTTTAAATAAATCATCAAAATACTATACATTTATGGATTTGACAAAGCTATCGAAGTACTATACAAAGAATATTCTTGGTTGGAAAACAAAGAGAAAAATTGTAGTATTTACTGTTGATGATTATGGAAATGTGAGGGTGGCTTCAAAACAAGCTAGGCAGAAGATGGATGAAGATGGTTTGAAGAGAATAAGCCATTTTGATGTGTATGATACACTTGAAACTGAAGAAGATTTGTTGGCTTTGTTTGATGTTCTCAACAGTGTTAAAGATAAGAATAACCACTCAGCGGTATTTACACCTTTTGCTCTCCCTTCAAACATAAATTTTGAAGCCATGAGAGAGAATGGGTTTTCGGAATATGTATATGAAAATCTTCCTGAAACTTTCAATAAAATAAATGGGAATAGCAATGTATATAAACTTTGGCGTCAGGGTATAGAAGAAGGAATATTTGTACCTGAGTTTCATGGACGAGAGCATTTGAATATTAAGGTATTGATGTATTTGCTAAAATTGCATAACAAAGAAGTTAAATCATGTTTTGAAAACAGGTCTTATACAAGTATCTCATCACGCCCATTTAGCAGAATTAACTTCACAGCCGCATTAGGATACCATGATTAT
>CAIVPY010000386.1 GCA_903907885.1 uncultured Bacteroidota bacterium | reverse complement strand
TCGGAATTATTGGGGTTAAGCTTCATTACAAATCATCTATTTCTGATAATAAGGAGGCAATTTTAACTTCATTACATGATGCCGAATTACGTAGTGATATAATAATAATTACAGGGGGATTAGGTCCTACTAAAGATGATATAACCAAAGCTACATTATGTGAATACTTCAATACACATTTAGTACAAAACGAAAAAGTTTTAGAGTGGGTTCAAAACATTTTTAAATATAGAAAACAAGCAATGCTTGAAATTAATAATATGCAAGCAATGGTGCCAGCAAACTGTGATGTATTGTGGAATAAAAATGGAACAGCACCTGGGATGTGGTTTGAAAATAACAATAAAATTTTTATTAGTATGCCTGGAGTTCCTTTTGAAATGAAAGCAATTTTGAATGAAGAAGTCATTCCTAAACTAAAAATAAAACTGAAGCTTCCTTCAATATTTCATCGTACTTTACAGACTGTATCAATTGGTGAAAGTTATCTGGCAAATAAAATTGAGACTATTGAAATCTCTTTACCCAAACATATAAAGCTTGCCTATTTACCTTCAATAGGCGCTGTGAGATTACGATTTAGTGCTTATGGTGATAATCTTTTTGATTTAGAAACTGAAGTTGATGTTTATGTTCAACAAGTGTATAAAGTAGTTGGTGATTTTATTTTTGGAGAAGGTGATGATAGTTTAACCGAAGTTGTTGGTACATTATTGAAAGATAAATCACAAACTATATCAACAGCCGAAAGCTGCACAGGTGGTTATTTAGGTCATATGTTAACTTCGGTTGCTGGTAGTTCTTCATATTACATGGGTAGTATCATTAGTTATGCAAACTACATCAAAACACAAGAATTAGGAGTTAGCGATGAGATACTAAACACAAATGGAGCTGTGAGCAAAGAGTGTGTGGTGCAGATGGCAAATGCTATAAGATTAAAAATGAATACCCATTTTGGTGTAGCAACAAGTGGCATTGCTGGTCCTGATGGAGGTACTATTGCTAAACCTGTTGGTACTGTTTGGATTGCCATTGCATCCGAAAGAAATACAGTATCTCAGGTGTTTAATTTTGGAGACAATCGTGAAAGAACCATTCATCGTACAGGATTAATGGCTTTAGATATGTTGCGAAAAATATTGATTAAATCCTAAGACCGTATTTTACAATTATGTCTAAAATCTTTTAAATAGTTTTAAAATGATACTCCAAAATTTAACATTAAATTATTCATATTGTTATGAAAAAAACAAACAATATTATTATCAATAATATTATAAATTATAGAGACAATAACTCTCACAAAGGAACACATGGACATGCCTTATTGATTACAGGAAGTAAAGGGAAAATGGGAGCAGCTGTTATTGCTGCAAGAGCTTGTTTGCGTTCAGGGGTTGGTTTACTAAGTGTGAATGTACCTGATGAAGAAAGGCACATTTTGCAAACTGCAGTTCCTGAAGCTATGGTGGAAAATAGAAGTTATTCAAAAAAGAATATTACTGGTTATTCGGCTATAGGTATTGGGCCAGGCATTGGCATTTCTAAAGAATTAGTAAAATTGTTAAAGTCAATTCTTGAAGAATGCAAGCAACCTTTAGTTTTAGATGCTGATGCGTTAAACATAATTTCTTTGCATAAAAAATGGATACATGTTATACCAAGTTTAACCATTATTACTCCTCATCCAAAAGAATTTGATAGACTTTTTGGAGAACATAATACAAATGATGAGCGAATCATTAAAGCAATTGAAAAATCAAAAGAGTTAGATATAATTATTGTTTTGAAAAGCAACAAAACCTTAATTACCTATAATGGAGAATCGTATT
>CAIVPY010000385.1 GCA_903907885.1 uncultured Bacteroidota bacterium | reverse complement strand
TGTAATGATGAACCTCTTTTTAGTCTTTATTATTCGGTAGATGCTTATGGTAATTGGGAACATGCAAGCAATATATTATACCGCACACGAAGCAATGAAGAATTAGAAAAATTAACTTCAAAATCGATTGACGAAATTGATATTATAATTCAAGAATGCAATGAAATATTATTAGTTGAAAGAGAAAAAAGAATCAAACCAGGCTTAGATGATAAGGCCATTACATCCTGGAATGCCCTAATGATTTCAGGTTATGCCAAAGCCTATCAGGTTTTTGGTGAACCAGAGTTTTTGAAGATGGCAAAGTCCTCTGCAGACTTTATCCTAGAGAGACTTTTAATTAATAAACGACTTTATAGAATTTATAAAAATGGCAAAGTTAGCATACCTGCTTTTGCTGAAGATTATGCTTGTTTAACAGAAGCTTTGATTTATTTGTACCAAGTAACATTTGAAGAGAAATATTTATTAGAAGCGAATGCGCTTATGCAACTGAGCATACAATATTTTTATGATGCTGAAAGGAAGTTTTTCTATTTTACATCCATCCATGATGAGGCCTTGATTGCCCGAAGGATTGATTTTAATGATGATGTGATACCTTCTGCTAATAGTGTGTTTGCAAAGTGCTTGCAGATGCTGATGTATTATTTTAGCAATTCAGATTATGAAAATATATTGGATAGATTGCTTCATAGTATAAAAACCAAGATAGATAAATATCCTACAGGTTATAGCAATTGGCTGCAAGTGCTCTTAAATAAAGAGAAAGGGCTATGTCAGATTGTATTGAGTGGTAATGATTATAAGACCGCTCAATATGAATTGAACCAAACGTATTTACCAAATGTTGTTTATGCCTTGGTGCAAAACGAAACCCAAATACCATTATTAAAAGACAAACCTTTATCGGAAGCCTTGTCGATTTATGTATGTATCGACAAGACTTGCGGCCTACCTCTGAATAATGTACAGTCGGTGGTGGCTATGTTAAAAACCTAGTTGTATAATCTATTCAAAATCTTATCTTTGCCCTGCTTATCGAGAAAGACGGAGGGATTAGGCCCTATGATGTCTTAGCAACCCTTAACAGAAAGGGTGCCAAAACCTATCTTGAACCGAACGTGTGAAAGAGCTGATAAGTAAAAGCATTGCTGCTATTTACTTGTCAATCCAATACTTTCTCGCTAAGCAATAAAACATGCTGCCTTCATTTACCGGACAATAAATGCTGGCTTGATTAACGAAGTGTTAAAGCTTGCCGGAAGCCTAGATGCAAACAAAAATTTCATAACGAAAACATGAACATTACCGACATTTTAAAAGAACGAATCCTTGTTCTTGATGGTGCAATGGGCACCATGATTCAGCGACACAAGCTTGAAGAAGAAGACTTCAGGACTGAAGCTTTGAAAAATCATCCTTATCCACTAAAGGGCAACAATGATTTACTGTCATTATCTCGACCAGATATTATCAAAGATATTCATGCTCAATATTATGCTGCAGGTGCTGACATAGCTGAAACCAACACTTTTAGCGGTACTACCATTGCGCAAGCAGATTATCATTTGGAGCATTTGGTGTATGAATTGAATTTTCAATCGGCCAAAATTGCAAGAGAAGTAGCGGATGAGTTTACGGCTCGCGAACCAAACAAGCCACGTTTTGTGGCAGGTTCAATGGGGCCAACAAATAGAACCGCATCTTTATCACCTGATGTAAATGATCCTGGATATAGAGCTGTTACTTATGATCAATTGGTAACAGCATACAAAGAACAAGCGAGAGCCTTGATAGACGGAGGAGTAGACTTGTTGTTGGTTGAAACCATTTTTGATACCTTGAATGCCAAAGCGGCTTTGTTTGCCATTGAGGAAGTGTTTGACGAAATTGGCAAACGCTACCCAGTCATGGTGAGTGGTACCATTACGGATGCTTCTGGAAGAACTTTGTCAGGACAAACAACTGAAGCATTTTTGATTTCGGTTTCTCATATTCCTTTGCTTAGTGTGGGTTTAAATTGCGCTTTAGGTGCTAGTGCACTTAGACCATATTTGCAAGTACTTTCTCATAATTCTAACTTTATGATAAGTGCTCATCCAAATGCAGGTTTGCCAAATGAAATGGGTGCATATGATGAAAGTCCAGAATATATGGCACAACAAATTGAAGAGTTTATGAAAGAAGGTTTGATAAATATTATTGGTGGTTGCTGCGGAACAACACCTCCTCATATCAAAGCCATCGCTGAAGTAGCGGCTAAGTATAAACCGAGGGTAGTTGGGGCTACTGGCCAGTAGCTTATAGTCAGTAGCTAATAAGTTAGGTTAAATGTTTAATAACTAAAAGTAAACAGCCAATGGCTAGAAGCCAGAAGCAAATAGCATAAATGAAAGAATATACTTTAAAATTATCAGGTCTTGAACCTCTGATTGTTACCCCCGAATCAAATTTTATTAATGTGGGTGAACGAACCAATGTTACAGGTTCAGCCAAGTTTTTAAAACTAATAAAAGATGGCGACTATGATGGCGCTTTGTCTGTAGCCCGCGACCAAGTAGAAGGTGGTGCTCAGATTATAGATGTGAACATGGATGAAGGAATGTTGGATGGTGCTGAAGCCATGACTAAGTTCCTAAATTTAATAGCATCTGAACCGGATATCTCCCGTGTTCCTGTGATGATTGATTCATCCAAATGGCATATCATCGAGGCTGGATTAAAAGTGGTGCAGGGAAAATGTGTGGTGAATTCTATCTCATTAAAAGCGGGTGAAGAAGAATTCATTTATCAAGCAAAATTAATTAGACGTTATGGTGCTGCAGTTATCGTTATGGCATTTGATGAAGCGGGTCAAGCAGATTCTTATGAAAGACGAATTGAAATATGTGAAAGGGCATACAGAATCCTTGTAGAGAAAGTGAAGTTCTATCCCGGAGATATCATTTTTGATCCTAATATTTTTCCAGTAGGAACAGGCATGGAAGAGCATCGCAAAAATGCTTTAGATTTTTTTAGAGCGACCAAATGGATAAGAACTAATTTGCCCGGAGCTCATGTAAGTGGTGGTGTATCCAATGTGTCGTTTTCATTTAGAGGAAACAATGCGGTGCGTGAAGCCATGCACTCAGCATTTTTATATCATGCCATAAATGAAGGTATGGACATGGGTATTGTAAATCCAGCCATGTTGGAGGTATATGATGATATCCCGAAAGAATTGCTTGAAAGGGTAGAAGATGTATTGTTGGATAGAAGGGATGATGCCACAGAGCGTTTATTAGAGTTTGCCGAAACTGTAAAACAAAAAGGTAAAGTTGAAGTAGTAAATGAAGAGTGGCGAAATGGGACGGTTGAGTCTAGATTAAGTCATGCCTTAGTAAAAGGTATAGTTGACTTTATTGATGCCGATACGGAGGAAGCAAGACAAAAATTACCAAAACCATTGGATGTAATTGAAGGCCCATTGATGGCAGGAATGAATATAGTGGGGGATTTGTTTGGTGCTGGTAAAATGTTCTTACCTCAAGTGGTAAAAAGTGCTAGGGTGATGAAAAAGGCAGTAGCTTACCTAATGCCTTATATGGATGAGGAAAAGCGTAAAAGCGGAAACATGAGCACCAATCAAGGACGCATCCTGATGGCAACTGTAAAAGGCGATGTACATGATATTGGAAAAAATATTGTGGGTGTGGTAATGGCTTGTAATAATTTCGAAATTATTGACATGGGTGTGATGGTGCCAACAGAAAAGATTCTAGCAAAAGCCATTGAAGAAAAAGTGGATGTAATTGGCTTGAGTGGTTTGATTACACCTAGCTTAGATGAGATGGTGGGTGTGGCAAAAGAGATGGAACGTTTGGGTATGAAAATACCTTTATTAATTGGAGGTGCAACTACTTCAAGGGTGCATACGGCTGTTAAAATCGACCCACACTACAGTGGTTCTGTTGTTCATGTAATTGATGCAAGTAAGAGTGTTCCTGTGGTTCAAAGTCTTATCAGTAAAGAGTTTGGTGAAGCTTATCATAAAAAACTAAAAGTAGATTATGCTCAATACCGCGAAGATTATAAAAACCGTAAACGGGATAAAAATTTTGTAAGCATTGAAAAAGCACGTTCTACTAAAGTAAATGTGGATGTTGCTAATATTGTAAAGCCTGCTTTTACTGGAACAAAAGTTTTTGAAGATTATCCATTAGAAGATTTAAGAAAATATATTGATTGGACTCCATTCTTTGCAACATGGGAATTAGCCGGTCGTTACCCAAAAATATTTGATGATGCAATCATTGGAAGTGAAGCGAAAAAGCTGTTTGATGATGCCAATAAAATGTTGGATGAAGTGATTAGTAAAAAGCTTCTAAAAGCCAAGGCTGTCATAGGATTTTGGGAAGCCAATTCAGTAAGTGATGATGTTATTGTTAGTTCGAGCGAAACCAATGTCAGTTCGAGCGGAGTCGAGAACACCTTTCACTTCTTACGTCAGCAATCGGAAAAGGCAGATGGTCAACACTACAATTGTTTAGCCGATTTCGTTGCACCTAAAGAAACAGGTAAAACGGATTATATGGGCGGGTTTGCCGTAACCGCAGGTATAGGCATTGAGCCATTGGTTGAAGCGTATGAAAAAGACCATGATGATTACCATAGCATCATGATTAAAGCCATTGCAGATAGATTGGCAGAGGCATTTGCCGAGCGCATGCATGAACTTGTTCGTAAAGAATATTGGGGTTATGCTTCAAGTGAAAATTTGAGCAGTGAAGATTTGATAAAAGAGGAATACCAAGGTATTCGCCCTGCTCCAGGATATCCTGCTTGCCCCGACCATACCGAGAAGCGCACCTTATTTAATTTGTTAGATGCTGAAAATAAAATTGGCTTACACTTAACAGAAAACTTTGCTATGTATCCTGCAGCGGCAGTGAGTGGATTTTATTTCGCTCACCCTCAAAGCAAGTATTTTGGATTAGGCAAAATAGCCAAAGACCAAGTAGAAGAATATGCTAAACGAAAAGGAGAAAGTGTTGAATGGGTTGAAAAATGGCTTGCTCCAAATTTGGGGTATGAGTAAACTAAATGACAATAATAAAAACAATACCTTTATTTATGACTGTTTAATCTATTTGCGTTTTGATAGGTAATTTATTTTTAATAAAATGAGCAGTCTATTTTTGGGGAGCTTACATTTCAACAAAACAACTAAGACTTTGCTAAAGAAAATTTTGCTGAAGGTTGTACATATAGTTTAGAAACATTCCTAAAAAAAGATAGAATCTACTTCTCCAAATGTATGGTTTGAGTTGGGTAAGCAAAGCTGCAATGGTTGTTCTCAACAATGTGCATGATTTTGATGTTGAGCGTTTCTTTCACTTCAATCATTTTCTCGTACTCGTTGCTATTTACAAAATAAAGTACCAAAATATTTAAAGAGCTTGCACCTATCTCTGAAAATCTTACGGTTGTTTCATCACAGATATCAGGATGTGAATCAATTTCTGCCTTTATCTGGTTTATTATATTCAGTATATTTTCAGATTTGGCATCATAAGTAAGCTGCAAGCTAAACTTCACGCGTCTTTGGGTGCTTTGTGTGATGTTATTTAAAGCGGCATCCACCATTTTTTTGTTTGGTACTGTAAGTAAACTCATATCTAAAGTCCTCACTCGAGTGGTTCTAAAACCTATCTTCTCAATATATCCTTTTATATCGCCTGCCTCAACCAAATCACCAACACTAAAAGGTTTGTCTAAGTAAATGATAAACGAGCCAAACAAATTAGCAATGGTGTCTTGCGCAGCAAGGGCTACAGCTAATCCTCCGATACCCAAACTGGCTATTAAAGCGGTAATGTTTACTTCAAAAGCTTGGGCTAAAATGACAAAAAACGAGAGGATAATAGCTAGCACTTTAGCTAATTCTTTTATAAACCTTACCAAGTCTTTGTTGACCTCGGTATCCTCGCTATGGATAAAAACATAAGAAATAAAATCGATAACACGGAGAGCAATTCGAGTAAAAACTACAATGATGGCAATTTCGAACAAAGCTTCAATTAGCCAGCGAACACCAAATTTCTCGATAGGGTCAATGTCCCAAGCAGTAGGAAAATGTAATCTATCCAAAGCAAAATAAATTACCATAACGGTAATAAACTGTTCGACTGGTTTTAGAAACAGGGTTACAAAAACCTCTGAATATTGGTTGTGCGATATACTTTTAACAAAACGAAAACTTTGTCGACTAATGATTCTTGCCGAAACCCTTTTTAACAGGAAGCCAAACAGCAATATTCCCAAGGCTATGAAATATTGGAATAAGGTATTGTCTAAAAAAACTTGGTTATAAAACGCTGTAGTAAACATTCAGCAAATATAATAGGGCAAATTCAATTAACTTATGCAATTTGAAAATGGTATTAATGTTTGGATGAGGGGCATTCTCAAGAAAGTATTTAGACAAGCAGGAGTCGAATAATTCCAAATGTTGGAATTGTCGGTTGTAATCACACTCCAATCTTAATCTTCGCTGGTAATAGATTTTTTATCAGTAGAGACGTTTAATTAAACGTCTCTACTGGGCAATTAAATTTATAAGTCAAAAAAGAGAATTTACTTTTTCAATTTCTTTTCAAAATCTTTCTTGTATTTCTTAACGTATTTGTTCTTTTCCTTTGCCGATAGTTTATCATAGTTTGATACTTTCCCATCTATATGCATAAAATCGTTTGGCAAACGAGGAGGAATTTCCTGCTTTACATTAAATCCACCAACAAACACTGCATAGAAAAACAAAGAACCACCGCCAATTTGTTTCATGGTTCCTACTAAATCGGTGGTTTGCCACTCTTGCATAACCTTTCCGTCTTTTACACTTCTCATAAACATTCCATGCACAGAAATATGTTTTTTATTGGCAGGCGCACCTGAAAAACTTCCTGTATTTACAACATTGGCAGTAAAATTAATAGATGCCATATCTTTGTCGACAAGTGTTTTTTCTAAAATCATTTCAAAATCAGAAAATGCCGACCGCATGCTTTGCATATATCCAATATACTGATCTTTAGTAAAAACATTGCCATCACCTGTATAAGTATAATTATCATCAAGCATAGCATCTAATTTTTCCCAATTGCCTTCTAAAATAGCTTTAGAAACAGACATAGCGACTTTTGCTGTACCATTATCATCAGCATAATTTGGGATAGTATTTTCACCCTTAATTATTAATGTAGCTTCTTTTTGTGCGTAAGTGCTTAGGTTCATTAAAGCTACAAAACCTAATACTAAAATTAATTTTCTTTTCATTGTTTTTTGTTTAAATATTTGATGCAGCAAAACTGCAATAAACACTTATACAATACCATATACTACCCAAAAAGAAAGCACTATACTTTTGGTAAGCAATCCATATTGAACATACATTTGCTGAAATAATTTGAATCATGAAACGATACGAACTAGATGGTACATATTTCTATTGCCCTGTTGATTTAACCCTATCTGTTATAGGTGGGCGCTGGAAAAGTTTGGTATTTTGGAACCTAAGAGATGGCACTAAACGCTTTGGTGAAATAAAAAAAATATTAGTTGGTATTAATGATAAAATGTTAACCCAAGTTTTGCGAGAACTAGAAAAAAGTGGCGTAGTAAACCGAAAAGTGTATGAAGTTATTCCACCCAAAGTTGAATATTCCTTAACAGAGGAGGGAAAGAACTTATTGCCAGTAATGCAGTTAATGCAGAACTGGGGCGAAAAATTCGAAACGAAAGGAAGCGTTTAAATTGAGGTGTTTTAATAAATATCGATATTGTCTATCCCAAACTCCATTTGAGCTGCATGGCACAACACAAGTAAGTTGTAAATGCTTTGGTTTGTTGGTTAAGAAAACCGAAAGAGACTTAACTTCTTTTTTTATTTGTAATCCGAAGTTGCTTGAATATGCCTTGGCGACAGATTCTTTGTATAGAAGGATTGCCTACTGACATTAAATATGAGTTGAAGGGAATTCCCGAACGCACGGTAAATCGTTACTACAATTCTGCACAAACGTAAAATGCAAGGCGTATGAATAAATCCGTTTTTGTCTGTGGTTCATATTTGTTGTACTAACATGCCGAACAACTCGATTTAATTAAATTGCTTATTTTGCTTCTCTTATTCGTAACAAGGGAGTAACATCAGCCAGGGCTTTTCGATGGGCTAATAAGTAGGATGCTAGCGATTTCTGGAAATCATACAGTAAAAGTATATTACTTTCATTATTTTTATTTAACTAATATTCATTATTATCGTACGTTTTATGCTTTTTAAAAATATACTTTTTTCTATATTAATCGGATTACCCTTTAGTAATTTCGCAGGCTCAATTTCTACCTCTATTTACTCTTTACCGAGCTTTGGTAATTGTGTCTTAAATATGACATCATCAGCTCAAAACTTTACAATATTGGGCTTTGGGCTGAGTTCATCTGTCATTGTAGATGTTCCTGATGGTTTTGAAATATCAACAGTTAGCAACAAAAATTTTTCTTGTAAACCATTAACCATAAGAGCAATTGCCAATGTCGTAAATTTAATCCTATATGTTCGTGCCACTCCTTCGCTAATTGGAATTTACAACAATACCCTTCATATATCATCCATTGGCTCAAATAGTGCTTCTGTGAATGTGAGTTGCAGTGGTGTGAGTAATATAATTCCATCATCGGGTTCAAATTATTACGCTGGTTTTAACGGCCTATCAGGTGCGAATTTAAAATCAGCCCTATATTATAAAATACTTGGACACACTGTAATTAGTTATTCTAATCTTTGGTCTTATTATTCTGCTACAGATGTTTTTTACAATGGTAATTTGTGGGACATATACAGCACAAGCATTAGCTCGCCTTTAGCTAGCTACTCATATCCCATGATAACGGGTCAGTGCGGCAATTACACAGGTAAAGAAGGTGATTGTTATGTTAGGGAGCATAGTTTCCCTCAAAGTTGGTTTGGCAGTGCATCTCCTATGGTTAGTGATATGTTTATCATTTATCCAACAGATGCCAAGGTAAACGGAATTAGAACAAATGACCCCTATGGTGAAGTAGCAATATCAACCACTGCTAGCACCCCTACACAGAACGGTTCAAAAAGCGGATTAAATTCATTTGTTTTCAGTGGTGGTTTTAATGGTAAAGTATTTGAACCTATTGACGAATACAAAGGTGACTTGGCTAGAGGTTATTTTTATATGGCTACTCGTTATGAAAATTTGGTTGCAAATTGGGCTTCAAATAGTAATGCTTCTGTTCTTCTTGACAGTAATTCGTTTCCTGTATTTAAACCTTGGGAGCTTGCATTGCTTATTAAATGGCATAACCAAGACCCAGTAAGCATGAAAGAGATAAATCGCAACAATGCCATATTTGTAGTTCAAGGTAATAGAAACCCATTTATTGATAGTCCTCAATTCGTTCAACGTATTTGGGGTGGAGCTATGCCTGTTAAACCCGAAAATACACCTCAAAATCTTAGTCAATTTTCATCAATTTCTGGTTCCAATATGAATATTAACCTATCTTGGAAAAGTGCAGATGGTAATAGGCGTATTGTGGTAGTAAGTTCTAATGGAAAAATTAAGTCAGCACCTAAAGATAGCACGGAATATAATGCCAATAGTGTTTTCGGATTAGGCGAACAAATTATTCTAGGTGATTATGTGGTTTATAATGGCTCAGGTAGTGCAGTTACAATTTCAAATTGCAACCCAAACAATAGTTACTTTTTCAAAGTCTATGAATACAATGGCTATAAGCAAACTTCTTCTTATTTAGTCCCTTCCAATAATTCGTGTACTTGCAATTGAATATTTTGTCCGAAGTTGGTTGTGTTAGTGTTGCTATTTACAACTCCAATACAAAAGGTAATGGGATTGTTTAACCCAGATTATGCATTAGAAAAAATATAAGGAGCAGTTGTTTTAGATACCGTATCAAAAAGAGCATCC
>CAIVPY010000384.1 GCA_903907885.1 uncultured Bacteroidota bacterium | reverse complement strand
TATTTATAGAAAAAGCGCAAGCTTGGAGTTTTGTGGTTGAACAAAAAGTTAAATAATGCCACAAAATTGTACAATTAACATTACACTGCTGCAAAACGGGTAATTATGACTAATATTTTTTAGTATTAGCTATTACTTTCGTTACCAAATAGTTTCTCGACATGAAAAATAAAATACAGTTTATATTAGTATTGGTATTACTCTCCTTTTGTTCAATGGCTAATCCTTTGGATTCGTTAAGATTGGATCAAAAAAACGGTAAAAAATATATTATTCATCGAGTAAAAGTTAAAGAAACGGTTTCAAGCTTAGCTTCCTATTATCAGGTTGAAGAGTTGGCTATTATGGAAGCCAATCCTTTGATAACTGAAGGTGTTAAAAGAGGAATGGTTGTTAGGATTCCATTAAACATTGAGAGGTATGGCAATATTGAAATTAAACCCTTAGTACCTTTGTTTGACATAACAGCTAATAAAGCACCAATTGAAACTATAACAATTAAAAAGGAAGATAGACCTATTGTAAATTCTACCCCTTCACCTGACACAAAACAAGAACCTAAGCAAGCCGTTAAAGCTGATGAACCTAAACCAGAAATTACTAAGGTTCAAAATCCAACTGTTGTTATGCCAGGTAAAATGTTAAAAGAAATAAATAAAGATGGAATAAGAAAAATATTTTATAAAGTGGGTAATGGTGAGACCTTAAAAGACATTGCTCTAAAATTTAATACCACTGAAAAATCGATTGCAAGCACAAATATGATAAGTTCAGGAAGTGTTACTGGTGGACAAATAATTAAAATAGAAACTGAAGAAACAAAACCCCAAATAGTGGAAGCTCCAAAAAATGAAATTAAAGATATAAAAGTTGAGAAAGAACCTAAAAATCCTATTAAAGAAACCTATACTGAAGCTAAATCAGCCGTAAATGAACTTGTAAAAAAAGATAATAAACCAATAGTTCCCCAAACATCGAATAATACAGACAATATAAATAATTCGAAATTTGTTGTAAAAATAATCGCAAATAAAAAGTACATTTTACATACAACAAACAGTGATAAAGAAACCTACGAATTATTAGCTAAAAAATATTTGGTTTCAGTTAAAAACATTAGAGAGTCTAATAATTTAAGAGGAAGTAAATTAAGAAATAAACAATTGGTAAAAATACCTGTAACGGATGAAATTTTAGCTCAATTAAATGGTAATACCAAAGATAAATATGTTGCCAATAAATCGAATAATAAGCAAGACAATTCAACAAATACATATCAAACACGAAGTAGTGTAAATGATTCTTCACGTTTTAATTGGGGCGACATCATTACGGTAAAGGAAGAAGACATTAGTTTCTTGAAAAAGAAATCGGATGATGAAGCTAAATTAATGGTGCTTAATGATGTGCATGCCAATGGTGGTGGAAGTACAGAAGAAAAATATAGTCATCCTGTTTTGAAAGGAGAAACAATCGAATCGATAGCTAAAAAATACAGTATTAGCGTGTCTGACTTAGCAAACTGGAATGGATTATGGGATCATAGAGTGCGCGAAGGGATGGAATTAATAGTGAATGCAAAGAGAGCCCGCAAACCTTATTATGCTTTAAATAGTATTTCATCAGAGCAAGTTAAGACAATTAAATCACATGATAATTCTTCATTAGTAGAAGATATTAATGAAAAAGGATTGTGTCATTATAATGACGATTCTAAATTTATAGGTGTTTTACATAAAACAGCTCCAGTTGGCACCCTAATAATGATTGAAAATACCGACAACTTCAAAAAGAGATTCTTTACAACTACAGGAGTATTAAAAGACACAAATAATGTTGATATAATAATACAAATTGACAACCAAGTAGCAAAAGAGTTAGACATTAACAATCCATTTACTAATGTGAAACTTCGTTTTGGTTTGGTTCAATAAAAGAGAAATTGCTAAACGTATTTCATAAAATAAAATTCGTATTTTGGTTTATTTTTAAAGCACCTCAACGCAAATTGGGTTATGTTACTTTGTGGCAGGATATTGTTGGAATTTTTTCTTTTTTTCTTTTATATTTTATACCTTTCAGAAATCTAAAACCTGTTTCTATCTGTTTAGGAACCTTTAACAGAAGCGAACTTTTTCTAACAAAATTTCTTGTTAGCTTATCAAAAGTTGAAAACGCTAATTTAGTTGAATTGTCTGTATTTGATTGTGGAACAGATGATGTTGTAGACTTAGAAATTGTAATAAAGAAGATATGGAAAGGTAAATTAAAATTCAATAAAATGGATATTCATTTTTCTAGGTCTTACAGTTTTAATAAAGCTGTAAAACAATCAACTCATTCGATATTATTTATCTGTGATGCGGATTTTTCTTTACCCAAAAACATTGTTTCAAGTTGTAATAAATATAGTTTAGGTAAATTGGTGTGGTTTCCCATAGTGTTTTACCTGTATAAAAATAAAGCTGAAAAATTTTCACATCAAAATGGAGAATGGATGCAATGGGGAGGCAAGGGAATATTGTGTTGCAAAAGGAAATATTTTGATTCAATTGGAGGATTAAATGAATCTTTTACTACATGGGGGCAAGAAGACGATGAGCTTTGGATGAAATTTTACAAAGCAGGAAACTTTATTATTCGCAACCGAGAACAAGGACTGATGCATCATTGGCATCCAAGTATAAACCCCAAATATCAATTACTTGCCGACAAAGCTGATAAAGGTTTATTATAATGGTATCTTGATTATATATTTGCAAAGTTGAAAAAAGAAAGCGCAATGCTGGTTAGTATTATTACTACTTCATATAATCAAGCAAAATATTTAGAACAAACTATTTTATCTGTTGTAAATCAAACTTATAGCAACATCGAATACATTGTAATGGATGCTGGTAGCACAGATGGTTCGATTGACATCATTAAAAAATACGATAAACATATTACCTATTGGCAAAGCAAACCTGATGGCGGACAAGTAAAAGCAATAAACACAGCTTTTAAAATGGCAAAAGGAGATTTGGTAGCCTTTGTTAATTCTGATGATTTGCTACAACCTACAGCTGTTGAAGCATTGTTAAGAGCATATGATGTAAATCCGGATTACTCTGTTTACTATGGGTTGTGCAACATGATTGATACGGATGGAAATGAAATATCAAAACCTAAAGGTTCTAATATCCATTATACTGATTTGCTTAAAATTGGTATGATTCCAAATATTTTTCAGCCTGCATGCTTTTTTAATACTAAAAAACTAAACAGAGAATATTTCTTAGATGAAAAATACCCATTGGCTTTCGATTATGAGCTGCTATTATATCTATTAAAGCAAGGAAGTTTTTTGTTTTTGTATAGTCATTTTGCTACATATAGACAGCACAATTTGAGCAAAAGTTCAACAATGAAAAGGGAGCATTATTTGGAAAAATTAAAAGTACAAATGCTTTATTCTAAAAAACATTGGCTTTTATGGAAATATCGCAGATTGAAATTTGAAATTGCAATCAAATTAGGAAAGGTATAGAAACTATCTTTTAAAAATATATTGTACTAAGTTGATTAATTCTTCTAAATACAATTGGTCTGTTTCGTCAAAATGATTGAGATTTTCACTATCTACATCTAATACACCAATTACTTGGTTATTGATAATAATAGGTACCACAATTTCTGATTTAGATGAACTACTACAAACAATATGACCTGGGAACTTTTCGACATCAGCAACAATAATGGTTTGGGCTTGTTGCCAAGCACTTCCACACACACCTTTTCCAAATGCAATGCGTGTACAAGCAACGGGCCCCTGAAAAGGTCCCAATAGCAATTCGTTTTGTCTAACTAAATAGAAACCTACCCACCACCAATTGAAAGCAGATTTTAAAGCAGCACTAATGTTGGCAAGATTTGCAATTAAATCTTGTTCGCCCGATACCAAAGCATCAATCTGGGGAAGTAAACTTTTATAGGTTTCTTCCTTATTCGAATTGAGTTCAATTCGTAGTTCGTGCAAGGGTATTATTTTTTTGTAGTATCAGCAACAGTAGCAACTGTATCAGCAGAAGCTGTTACTTCGCTGTTAGGTAAAACACCATCATTGCCTCTGTTGGTAGAATATTCAGCACCAGCACCTGATTTGTATTCATCATTTGCTTTTAAAGTTTTATCGGCTTCTTCAACACCATAGTGACAAGCAGCTAAAACAGATGTAAAGGCAAGAAGTATTAATAATTTTTTCATTTTGTGTTCTATTATTTGGCTGCGAATATAAAAATTAGTTCATGGATAAAAATACCTGATTTTGATTTTTTGTCAATAATTATTAGGCTTTGTAAAAACAGAAAAGGAAATTCATTGAATTTCCTTTTCTGTTTTTACATTTAAATATTTGTTTTATTGAACCAATTTCATTTCGTTTACGATTTGAGGTGCTTGGCCATATTTCTCTATCAACCAAAGTACATAACGAATATCTACGTTAATGGTACGTTTGTTAGCTGGGTCGAAATGGATATTACCGCTCATGGCTTCCCAATTTCCGTCAAATGCCAAACCGATGATATTTCCTTCGCCATCAATAACAGGGCTTCCGCTATTTCCACCAGTAATGTCATTATCACTCAAGAAAGCAACAGGTAGTTTGCCATCTTTCATAGCATAGCGACCGTAGTCTTTAGCATTGTATAATTCAATTAATCTTTGTGGTACGTTGTATTCAGGGTTGTTTGGAAATTTTTTGTTTTTAGCTATCACCTCATCCAAGTTGGTTATCATTTGATACTTCATATAAGGTTTTACGGTTCCGTATGTTAATCGTAATGATGAGTTAGCATCAGGATAATATGTTTTCTTAGGATTCATTTCCATCAAACCTTTGATATAAGAGCGACCCAAAGCTTGAGAAGTTTCAGTGAATGCATCTACTTTAGATTTGAATTTGCTCATGTAATTTTCTCTCATGGCTTTGATAAACTTATAAGCAATATCGTTTTTCAATAGAGAAGTACGAGGGTTGTGAAACCAAGCCGTAGCCATGTTTTCGTCAGCAAAAATACTGTTGTTGTATATATCGTTGGTAAATGCAGCAATAGCAGCTCTTGGCTCAGCATTGTATTTCAAAACCACATCATGTATATATGCTGCTTGTTGGTCTTTGGGAATGTTATTGAAATATAAAACTAATATGCTATCAAACATACGCTTGTCAGCAGCTACAATCATTGGGTTATAAGGTAAGTCTTTTAAGCCTTCAATCATTTGCTCTTTCATTTTAGCAATGGCTTTTTCATCACCTTTATCCATGGTTTCATCCATGCTGATTGCCATTCCT
>CAIVPY010000383.1 GCA_903907885.1 uncultured Bacteroidota bacterium | reverse complement strand
TAGTCCAATTATTCAATTTGATACTACTATTAATAACTACAAAGCAAGTGATATTGACACATTACTACTATTTAAAGACGAAGTATTAGTTTCAGCAAAAATTCCATCAGATACATTTTTCAATATTTCAAATTCAATAAGTTTCAGTGGTGTAAATTTAAGACAAAACTTATTTTTAAGTGACCAATCAATGGCTAAATTTATTAAAATTTGTAAACTTGAAACCAACTTAACTGAAAAAGGAAAGGGATGTTGTGGTTGTGACAAATGGGGAATTAAAAGTATAAATATAGATGATTCTGTATATTTAATAAATAAATTACCAGTATTGATTAAGAAGTAAGGTTTTATTTTTATGAAATTTTCAGATTTTTTTAAACGCAACAATAAAATGTCAATCTTCAATTATAGTTGTTGATGTAACAGCTCATTGTCAATGCCTATTTCGAAACAAGTTCAAGTAAGAAACCCATTAGGTAAATTCCATTTCTGCAATTACTTTTGCCACATCAATCAAGAGGGCTATTTACCCTGCTTTGTTTTGAAAATATGAGTAAACACGGAAGAATTTTAGTGGCCATGAGCGGGGGCCTTGATAGTACCGTGGCAGCAGTGATGCTAGCCGAAGAGGGTTATGAAGTAATTGGCGTAACCATGAAAACTTGGGACTACGAAAACAGCGGAGGTTCCAAAAAAGAAACAGGCTGTTGTAGCCTCGATTCCATCAACGATGCACGTTCCATTGCTGTTAGGCATGGTATTCACCATTTGATTTTAGACATTCGCGATGAGTTTGGCGATTTTGTAATCGACAATTTTATCGAGGAGTATTTAGCTGGACGTACGCCCAATCCTTGTGTTTTATGCAATACTCACATCAAATGGGAAGCATTGCTCAAACGTGCGCAACAATTGGATTGCGAGTTTATTGCCACTGGTCATTATGCCCAGGTGCGAAATGAAAACAATCGATATGTCATCTCAAAAGGTTTGGATGAAAACAAAGACCAGTCCTACGTTTTGTGGGGATTGAGTCAAGAAAGTCTTGCTCGCACCCGTTTTCCATTGGGTGGTTTTCGCAAAACCGAGATTAGACAAATGGCCTTAGACCGCGGATTTATTGAAATGGTTAACAAAAGTGAGAGCTACGAGATTTGTTTTGTTCCTGATAATGATTACCGAGGTTTCCTAAAGCGCAAAGTGGACGGATTGGAACAAAGACTGGAAGGTGGAAATTTTGTAACAAGCGATGGCAAGGTTTTGGGCAAGCATAGAGGATATCCATTTTATACTGTTGGTCAGCGTAAGGGATTAGAAATTGCACTTGGCGAACCTATGTTTGTATTGGAAATTCAACCTGAAAGCAATACCGTTGTATTGGGTAGGGAAGAGGAATTGCAGCGTAAAGGCATGTGGGTGCGCAATGTGAATATGGGTAAATATGCTAGTATTGACAGTCCTATGGAGGCACTTACCAAAATACGCTATAAAGATGCAGGTGGTTTTGGCATAATAGAACAAGAGGATAATCGAATGAAAGTGGTGTTTAATAATAATGTGAAAGCCATTGCCCCTGGTCAGTCAGCCGTTTTTTATGATGGCAATGATGTGATTGGTGGCGGATGGATAAAATCTAGTTTTGAGGTGTAATAAACATGAAATTATACTTTGGGATAATAGTAGTATTGTGTTTGGTGGCTTGTCAGAAAAATACTGAACAGGCTAATTTAGACTATGGCTACTATTATTATCCCATAAAGTCTGGTGCAAGCCATGTGTATTTGGTTGACTCTATCTCATATAATGATAATACGGGCAAGGTGGATACCTTCCATTTTCAGTTATTACAACAGTTTGACACACTTGTTTCAAATAATCCCAAC
>CAIVPY010000382.1 GCA_903907885.1 uncultured Bacteroidota bacterium | reverse complement strand
GGTTATATTCAAAAACACTTCTACAATTGGAGTTACAAGCAAGTGGACATTTAGTAATAACTTCACACCTTCAAACACTGATAGCTTCAGCACTGCATTCAATAATTTCTTAAATATACGAGATACCACTTATACCATCAAATTGGTTATTACAGCAGGTAGTGGATGTAAAGATTCTTTGTCTAAAAGCGTTACGGTTTACCCTAAGCCAAAAGCCATATTCAGCCTGCCCAATATTATTTGTGCTGATACTTTCAAAACTGCTACAAACTCTTCTGTTTTTAAAGGTAATACAGCTACTTATGCTTGGAGTTTTATTAATATTTCAAATAGTACCATTAACAACAATTCTTTAGCTACACCAACACTTACGTTTATAGATAATCAAACTGGAATTGATAAAACTGACACCATTCGTTTGCGTGTTACCAGTGTTGATGGTTGCATACATGACACAACTCGAATAGTTACTATTTACAGAAGACCTTTAGCTACCTTTAGTGTACCAATTACAACTTGCGGACCTACAATTGATACTATTTTAAATAGTACAAGCAATGTGTCTTCAACATGGCTGTGGAGCAGTAGTCCAGCATTAAGTTTTAACACTACTACTAGTCAAAATCCGATTGTATTGTTCCCATTAAACACTACAAACAATTCCATTAGCTATAGGTTGTTTTTAACTGCTACTAGAGCTGGATATTCATGTTTTGATACCACAAGTAGATGGATAACTATTTACCCTAAACCTGCTGCTGCCTTTACGACTATTACTAAAGACAGTTGTGGTCCTAGGTTGGTTACTTTTACCAATACGTCTGATGCTAAAAATAATGAATCATTAAGCAGCATGTCGTATTTGTGGACTTTTTTAAATACCGACATTTCTACTACAAATGCTGCTGGTACTTTTGTTAACAGCCAAATAAATGATAGTATTTACAACGTACGCTTAATTGCAACTTCTATGCATGGGTGTAAGGATTCGACTAACACCATAGTTAAAGTTTATCCTAATGCCAAAGCGGTGTTTGATACTTCATTAACCATATCTTGTGCACCTTTTTACATAACTGCTACTAATGTGCAAGCCATTCCTTATGCAAATGCAAATAGTAGTTACACATGGTATGCAAATAATGTTATGATTGGGAATGGAATTGTGTTTCCAGGTTATACTTTATCAACTGCTAACGACAGTGTTTTAATAAAATTAGTTACTACTTGTAAAAACAATTGTAAAAACGATTCGATGCAAGTTTGGTTTAGAACCATTGCCAATCCTAAACCGAATTTTACCATGAGTGATACAATTGGTTGTACGCCTTTAAAAGTTAATTTTGATAATACTTCTACTCCTATCACTGGATTAACTTATAGATGGGAATTTGGTTCAACAGCTAGTTCATCAAATCTTAAAAACCCTAATTATACTTTTTTTAATTATGGCGTAAATGATATAACAGAACAAATTAAACTAGTTGTAATAGCAGGCGGAACTGGCTGTAGTGATTCAATCACAAAACCAGTCATTATAAAACCTTTGCCACGTCCTGCTCTAAATCTAAGTGATTCTATATTATGTTATCCAAACCTACTTACAGTTACTAATATAAGTTTCAATGTACCCCTTTATGATATCACTGGATTTAAATGGAAAGCAGTTGGACCTGATTTAGCCATATTATTAAATGATACAGCTTCGCAAAGCACCACTATTCGTTTCCCCGACAACAAAACAGGGGCAAATAAATTTTATCAAATAGGTTTACAAATCAGAAGCGATTATGGATGTATTGACAGTACTAAAAAAACAGTGAGAATACCAACACGTCCAATTTCATCATTTAATTTTTCTGCCGATAGCTCTTGTGCGCCTGTAATTATTAACACCAATAATACCGCCCAATATGCAAATACCTATAGATGGTCAAGCATAAAACCAAACGTCATCATTAATTCTGCAAGTACAATAAACACTTCGATTATTTTCCCTTCACATAAAGGCACATTTGATTCTATTTATCCAATTACATTAATCAGTCAAACCAATGCGGGTTGCTTTGACACCATTGTCAAACCATTTAAAGTTTTCCCATTACCCATTGCGGGTTTCCTTTCAGATTTGGATTCGGGCTGTTCTCCTCTTAAAATAAGAATAAAAAATAATACCCTAGCGAAAAAGCCTACCAATAATTTTTGGAATTTTGGTGATGGTAGTACTCAAACGATAAATACAGATTCATTTGATAGAACTTTTATTGGAAGCATTTTTAATGACACAACCTATTTCATTAAATTAGTTTCAACATCAATTGATGGATGTAAAGATTCTATTTCTAAAGCAATCAAAGTAAAATCGGGTGCTTATGCTAAAATTAAATTGACAGACACTTTAATTTGTTCTAATGCCATTAACCCTACCAAACTTAAAATTGAAAACAAATCATATGGAAGTGTAGATACTTTTTATTGGGACTTTGGTGATGGCACACAACTCGTTACCACAGATAATTCTACAATCTTACATCCATATAACCAAGAAGGAAGATACACCATAAAATTAAAGGCTGTAAATAGTTGTAGAACCAGTTTTGATAGCACATACATAAAAGTACTTGTTCCTCCCATCGTTAACTTTTCAAAATCCGATACAGCAGGATGCAGTCCATTAAACATAACTTTTACCAACAACTCTACAAATACATATTTAGCTACTTATTTATGGGATTTTGGAAACGGCAAAACCAGTATTCTAAACAATCCATCGATGGTATCGTTTTTGCAAAGTAGAACAAAAGATACTACTTATTTTATTAAGTTAATAGTAAGTAATGCGTGCTATAAAGATTCTATTGTAGATTCAGTTACTGTGCATCCAAAACCAATTGTCGATTTCAAGTTAAGCGTGGATTCAATTTGCTCTGGTTCTGCCATTTTTGTAATAAATAATACGGTAGGATTACCCAAATACTTAAAATGGGATTTTGGTAGAACTACCTCAGATACAAATAATCGATTTGACCCAGTTTACAATTCTTTTGTTTATACAACACTTGACACAATAAGCATTTATACAATCAAATTGTTTGCAAGCAATAGCTGTGGCGTTGATTCGATGAGCAGACAGTTAAAAGTTTTGCCTAACAATGTAAAATCATTATTTATTCCTTCTGGTAATTTTATATGTGTGGGTGAAACAATTTTTTTCAATAACTTTTCAAAAGGGGCGAACGATTATAGTTGGGATTTTGGAGATAGAAGTGGAATATCAAAATTATTTAACCCAAAACATATTTACAAAGATTCAGGTGATTTTATGGTGAAACTAACCGTTAATGATGGTTGTGGTTTCGATACATCATCAGTTGAGATGAAGGTTAAACCTATACCTCAATTTTCGATTAACAAATCGAAAGCAAAAGTTTGTGTTAATGATCCTGTTCAATTTTATGCTGTTTTGCAAGATAACGGAACCATAGTTTGGCATTTTGGTGATGGAGATACTTCGATTTATCAAAACCCAACACACAGCTACCTAAGCGCTGGACCTAAATACATATATGCAGTTTTAAAAGCATCAAATAGCATCTGCACAAACACCCAATACGATACCATTGCGGTATTGCCATTGCCCACTATTACCATTACAGCTGATACCAATCAAGCGTGTGCCTATCATTTATTTAATATGACAGCCAAATCAGCACAAACCAATATTTTTCATTGGGATTTTGGTGATAGCAATACAGCTGCTGGAAATATGGTAAAACATTTATACCAGTTTGGTGGATCGTATAAGGTTAAAATGTATGCCCAAACGATTGACAATTGTATGGATACAGCTTATAAGCAGCTTAATGTATTCCCTGTTCCAAGCTCTGATTTTAGCTATACCCCTAAAGACACTTGCACTGGTCCCGTAATAGTTCGATTTACGAATCTATCGCAAGGTGCTAATAATTATATTTGGGATTTTGGCAATGGCAGCAACTCATCAAACATACATCCATTTACAAGCTATACCACGGTGGGATCATACCCAATTCAACTAATAAGTTCAAACCAGTTTAGTTGTTTCGATACATCAAATGCTACATATCATGTATATCAGATGCCTAAAGCTAATTTGGATTTCAGCCCTGATAAAGGTTGCCCCTCTTTAGAAGTTATTTTTGAAAACAAAAGTGTATTTGGCTTAAACTATTTATGGTATTTTGGTGATGGTGATACATCAACCTTATTAAGCCCTGCACATCTTTATGCTAATTCAGGCTCATACAATGTTAAACTAATTGCTTCGTCTGGTAGCATTTGTTTTGATAGTATTACTTCAACTAAGAAAATTACGGTATTTTCAAAACCAAACCCTATATACAGTGCCATATTGATGCAAGGTCAAGATAAAAAGCCATATAGAACAGTTGTGTTTAATATTAATACAGATAGTATAAGGCACTACGAATGGCATTTTGGTGATGGTGCATTTAGTAACGAACCACAACCAATACACAAATATGCTCCAGAAGATTCGGGCTGGTTTGTTTATACCATAAAAGTTATTTCGCTTAATGGATGTGATACCAGTTTTATGGATAGCATTTATTTGCCTAGTTATTGGAAGGGTTTGTTTGTACCTAATGCATTTACACCTGATTATGGAAGTGATGAAGTTAGAGTATTTAAACCATCGGGTATAGAGTTAAAAACATATCATTTGAAAATATTTAATAAATGGGGAGAATTGCTTTGGGAGAGTAATTTATTGAAAAATGGGCAACCTGGAGAGGGTTGGAATGGCATAGATATGAAAGGAAATGCATGTATGCAAGGTGCATACATTTGGACTATTGAAGCTGAATTTACAGATGGTTTACCATGGGAGGGTATGGAATTTAGTATAGGTAAATTTTATACAAAAGGCAATGTAACACTTATAAAATAATGATGAAATTAAGTATTTATATTTTTGTTATTCTTGTTAGTATAAATGATATTTACGCTCAAGATCCTATTTATTCAATGGGTTTTGAACAAAAATCTACAATGAACCCCTCTCTAATAGGTAGAGATGGAGAAGGGGTAATACGAACATCCATTATTCATAGGAATTTATATAGGAATTTTTATCCTGAAATTAGAGGGCCTTTACATTCTTCTAATTTAAATGTTGATTATAGTCTTTGTAATTCTATGTTCGCTCTTGGACTTAATGCCAATAATGAAACACAAGGTGATGGTTTTTTAATGACTAAT
>CAIVPY010000381.1 GCA_903907885.1 uncultured Bacteroidota bacterium | reverse complement strand
TTACTTATGCAGGTGTGCAGGTTGCATGGACAGTAACATCAGACAGAAACTGGAAAACAGATATTAAACCAAGTAATCTTGGTTTGGATTTTATTACCAAACTTTCTCCTGTTTCCTATATCCGTAAAAATGATATAAACAACAAACGCGAATATGGTTTTATCGCTCAAGATTTAGAAACAACATTAAATTCTTCTGGTGCATCCGACAATGGAATAATTTCAAAAGATGATTTAGGATTGTATGGTGTACGATATAATGATTTAATTGCTCCAATAGTAAAAGGAATGCAAGAACTATCAGCTGAAAACAATTCACTTAAGACTAAAATCACACAACAAAACGATGAATTGTCATCAATTAAAGCCGAGCTTCAACAATTAAAAGATATGATATTAACAGAGGCGAAAAAATAAATAATAGTAGTTTAATCCTAGCTGCATAGGATTGCAATCCTGATTTAACTAACTTAAGGATTCGGCCGATGTTAGTGTCCTCCCCAAGGCTTGTGCACGCCTATGGCGTGTTCAAGAAGTAAAAGTTATTTGCTAAATGAACTTAATCTAGTTTTGTGTGAAAATAATAGGAAGGCACAAGCTACCCATGCTATACCATCACTCAACGCTTGCGCCAGCCCAGCATTTTGGGTAATACCAAGCGCAAGCAATGGAGATAAAAATTAAATAATTCGGTTATTTAATATCAAAATTTATACATTTGATAAAAAATAAATGTTATGAGTACTTTAGAGTTAAAACAAATGTTGGTTCATAAAATCGGATTGATTGAAGATGATACCTATTTGTTAGCTATCAATACATTAATTGATTCAACCTTAAATGAAAATGTGGTTTTTAAACTTAATCACGAACAAAGGGATAGTATAGAAAAAAGTATTAAACAAGCTAAAAATGGTAACACCTTAAGTATTAATAAAGCTTTTGATGATATTGATGTATGGCTACAAAAAAAATAGTATTAACTGAAGAGGCCAATCTTAGTATTATTGAGATACTTGAATTTTACATAGTGCAGAATGGAAATTCAAACTATAGTAAGAGACTATCAAAAAAGTTAAAGGCGACAATTAAATTAATTGCCAAATACAATTACACAGGAAAGCGAACCGATAAGGAAGGCATAAGAGTATTTATTCAAGGAAGAAATGCTATATTTTACGAGCTAAATGAATCTACATTAACAGTGCATCTAGTTTGGGATTGCCGAAAAGACCCTGAACAAATTAATATTTACTTAAAGTAAAAACACTCCTAGCCCAGCCGTGTAGGATTTTCAATTGTACATTATCTAGAATCCTTCGGCCGATGTTGGCGTCCTCGCCAACATCCAATAATAACAATATGTTGCAGGCGAGGACGCCTGCAACGGCAATAGTGCTTTTTGGATTTATTACTCCCAAGGCTTGTGCAAACCTATGGCGTGTTCAAGTAGTAAAAGACTTTACTTAAAAAAAGGAACGAGCGTAACGCTCGCACCAGCAATGGGCTTTCAAAATACTCTATGGATATTTATATTAACATTAGCTAAAAGTATTTAATAAAAAAATGCTGTAAATAACTTCGACATTTTATACATTTGATGAAAGAAAAAAATGATGAGAACATTAAATATTTCAATTTCGGATATTGAGTATAACAAATTCGGAATACCAAACGACAAAATGTCTTTTACGGATTTGATAGATATTGTTAGTAAAGAACTCATGCGTCAAAATTTAAATAAGAGTGTTGAACTTGCAGCTAAATACGGTCTTTCTGGTATGTCAATGGAGGAAATAAGCAGTGAAGTAAAAGCAGTTAGAAAAAATGCAAAAAATCGTCATTGATACCAATGTAATTGTATCATCATTTATACAAAGAAGTTATCCTTATCAAATAATAAACGAATTATTTATAGAAGATAAATTTCAACTCTGTGTTTCTGATGAGTTATTGGCTGAATATTATGAAGTTTTATCTCGCCCTAAGTTTATAAAATATCCAGATTTCTACTTACGTGCTGAGGCAACTCTTATAGATATAAAAAAAGGGCAAGAAAGTTTATCCCAAGTATAAAATTAAATATCATTGCAGACATTGATGATAATATGATTTTAGAATTAGCAGATGAATGCTTAGCTGACTTTATAATTACAGGAAACACATTAGATTTTACTTTTCCTACCTATAAAAAAACCAAAATAATTTCACCAAAGGAATATTGGGAGAAATATAGACCCAAACTATCTTAGAGTTTCAAAGCAATCTTAGGTTTATTGTTCAATTGCTTCATCCCATAGCATATTAACGAATCAAACACTTTCTATGTTACGTAATTGTTTTAATCCACAACTGTTTAAAAGTAAAAAATAAAACAGATGTTGCAATAAGGCATATTTGATTTCAAAAAAATCCAAGTAAAGCTATGGCTAAGAAAGTTGCAGCAAAAAAAGTAAGCAAGTCGAAGGTAAAGACGAAAGTGAAAGAAGAAAAAAAGATTTTCGTACTCGACACATCGGTTATTCTATATGACCACAATGCCATCAAAAATTTTCAAGAACACGATGTAGCCATTCCCATCACGGTTTTAGAAGAACTTGATAATTTTAAAAAAGGTAACGACACCCTCAACTTTGAAGCCCGTGCCTTCATTCGTTTTTTAGACAAGCTTTCGGGTGAATACACCCTGTCTGAATGGATTAATATTAATGGCCCTACACGTGGCAGGTTCAAAGTAATCATGCACGAAAAAAGCAATATAGATGCGCAGGTAATTTTTGGAGAAAGAAAACCCGATCATCGCATATTGAATGCTGCATTGGCCATGAAACAACAGCACCCTGACCGCAAGGTAATCATGGTGACCAAGGATGTGAACCTAAGACTTAAAGCCAAATCGCTAGACCTACATGCCGAAGATTATGAAACAGGAAAAGTAAAAAACCTAGACTTATTACATACAGGCCACAGGGTTATCGAAAAAGTAAAAGCATCTGTGATTGATGAAATATATGCCAAAGGCTTTGTGAGCTATGATTTTGTGTTGAAACAAAAGCCTTATGCCAACCAATATTTTGTGCTGAAAAACGACAAAAATTCCGTTTTGTGTTTCTACAATTCGCAAAACGAAAGTTTGGAACGCGTGAATAAGGTGAGTGCTTATGGCATAAAGCCTCGTAATGCCGAGCAATCATTTGCCATGCATGCGGTATTGAATTCAAACATATCCTTGGTTACCATACAAGGTGTGGCAGGCACTGGAAAAACCTTGTTGGCCTTGGCATCGGCCATGGAGCAAAAATCAAACTACCGTCAAATATACCTTGCTAGGCCTATCATTCCACTAAACAACAGAGATATTGGTTTCTTACCGGGTGACATTAAATCAAAAATAAACCCCTACATGGAGCCGCTTTGGGACAACCTCAAATTGGTGCAAAATCAATGGAAAGAGAGCGATAAGGAATACCAAAAAATAACCGACATGGTGAACCAAGAGAAATTGATGGTTACACCCTTGGCTTATATTCGTGGAAGGAGTTTATCAAATATTCTATTCATTGTAGACGAAGCGCAAAACCTTACACCTCTTGAGGTGAAGACTATTATTACAAGAGCTGGAGAGGGCACTAAGATTGTGTTCACAGGAGATATTTTCCAAATAGACACCCCTTATCTTGATTCGCAATCCAATGGCTTATCATACTTGATAGACAAACTGAGAGACAACCCCCTATATGCCCATATTACCCTTGAAAAAGGAGAGCGGAGTGAGTTGGCCAATTTGGCCAATATGTTATTATAATTGAAGGTAATTGTAATGATAGTATTTACAACTTAGGTTCTACCAAAAGTGTATCACCATTTTCGTATGTAACTGTTCCTGCAATAGCGCCTTTGGGTTTCCTTACAAATTTTTTTAAGGTATAAACCACTGGAACCATGGTACTGTTTTTGGCTTTTGAATAATAGGCGGCTAGTTGAGCAGCATATTCAATCAATGGTTTTGTAAAGGCTTTTCCTTGTCGGTATCTTATCACTACATGGCTTCCTGTTACATCTTTGGCATGAAGCCACATATCGTTTTTGTTTGCAAACTTTAAGGTAAGCTTATCATTGTTTTCGGCATTCTTTCCTACCAAAATTGTAAAGCCTTCAAAACTAAAATTTTTAAAAGGAGATTCGGTTGCCTTGTCAGTTTGTATACCTTTGTTACCCTCCTTTAAATCCTTGGTTGAATTGGCTAATTTTACCTTTTCGATTTGCTTATCTGTTTCAAGTAACTTTTGTTGAATATCATCCAAACGCTTATAAAGTTGATCTATTTCGATGTTCTGATTTTTTGATTTTCGGTAATATTCAGCTGCATTTTGCTGAGGGTTCAAATCTTTTTTTAGTTTGATAGTAATGTTTTGATTGCGGTAAAAATCAAACAACTCGGCCTTTGTCAAACCTATTTGAATCTGATGCAGATTGGCCATAATGATATTGGCTATTTCATCATACTTCAGTTGTTTTCCATACTGACGTAATGATTTCTCTGAATTCAATTGCTGTGAAAATAGTCGCTTTCTTTCTGATTGAAATTGATTTAGCAAACTTTCTTTTCTTTGTTTAAAATGCCATTGACTTAAATAATTCCGTCCGAAATAATTAAGTGCCTCAAATACATTTTCAGACCCAAATAACAGTTCTGAACTAGGTAACATTTCATACACAAATTCTATTTTCTCATCATTTTTTACCACTAGAAATTTCAGAGGCACAAATTTTTCATAATGATTTTGGTTCACTAATAATTCCGATAAATTCTGGGTAATATCATTTTCAATACTTGTTCTAAATGCCTCAACAGGCTTACCTTTATCAAACAATATAATATTTGACAAACCACCATATAGTTTAAAAACCAATTCTAAATTATCATCAAAACAAAAGGAGAATGAGCGGTTATGTATATGCTGTTCTACTGACTTTATCCCCTTTCCAATAAGAGATTTAAACAACAAATAAACCGAACCTGTTCGTTCAAATTTACCTTCGTTAACAAAAATAAAACCCGAACGGGCCTCTATAAGCAAACGGATACTTATGTATGTTGAGTCTTTTTGAAAAATGGCAACAAATTCATTTTTATTCAAGCTAAAAGCATCAAACAATAGATAGCCCTTCAGCATTTTATTAAAGGCTGTAGAGATTGACACCACTGTGTAATAATGTGTATGTAGCTTAGTTAAAACTGTCATGTTAGAGTGCAATGTAAGGAAGAATTTACTGTACCCTACAATTCAATTTCAAGACCATCATAGGCTAAGTGAATATTATCGGGCAATTCATTTTCAACATCATCGTGCATACCCAATTGGTGGCTTATATGAGTGAAATACGTTTGCCTTGCACCAATCTTTTTTGACAAGTCAATTGCTTCTTGTAAAGTAAAATGAGAGATATGATATTCTCGCCTGAGAGCATTTAATACCAATACATCGCAGCCTTTTATCTTTTCAATTTCTTCGTCATCAATTCTGTTGGCATCGGTTATATAAACAAAATTATTGACCTTAAATCCCAAAACGGGTAATTTATAATGAAACACTCTTATGGGTTCAATTTTGGTATCAAACAATCTAAACGCTTGTGAAGTAATTGGGTGCAAATTCATCTCTGGAACTCCGGGGTACTTAGGTTCAGTAAAAGCATAAAAAAACTCTTTCTTGATTGCTGATTCAACAATATTTTCACAATACACATCTATGGCTTGTTGCATAATGTAATTAAAACCTCGAATATCATCTAAGCCTGCCATATGGTCTCGATGGGCATGGGTAAACAAAATAGCATCCAAATGTTTGATTTTACAATTCAACATCTGTTGCCTAAAATCAGGTCCAGTGTCTACTACGATATTTTTATCGTTTACTTGAATTAATATAGAAGAACGTAGGCGATTATCTTTGGGATTGGATGAATTACAAATTTCACATGAACAAGCTATAATGGGAACACCCTGTGAAGTTCCACTTCCTAAAAATGTTATTTTCATTCCTTGAATATCTTTTGTTTGCTTTTATTACAATAAATAAAATTCGGTTAAGCTCCCTGCATATTAATCTGCAATATTACTCAATTTATTGCAAGTAAAATGACTATGATTCTACATTATATTTATCAGTTAGCCCTCTTATTCAAATAACCAACACTAAACTAGATATACACCAAAAATCAACATGCTTTGAAGTGTCTAATTTATTCTTCACTTTTACCAAAAAAATTCAATCAATTTATGCCAAAAATATTAATTATTGATGATGAGAAAGCCATTCGTAACACACTACGTGAAATTTTAGAATACGAAAGCTATGAGGTAGATGAAGCAAGCAATGGAGCAGAAGGTCTTGAAAAAATAGCTAACGATGACTACGAAGCTGTGCTTTGTGATGTAAAAATGCCCAAAATGGATGGCATCGAAGTGCTAACGAAAGCCAAAGAAATAGATGAAGACATTCCATTTATAATGATATCTGGTAATGGCACCATTGAAACTGCAGTTGAAGCTACAAAAAAAGGAGCTTACGATTTTATATCTAAGCCACCTGATTTGAACCGAATGTTATTAACCATTCGCAATGCCATCGACAAGAAATCTCTAACTGTTGAAACGAAAGTACTTCGCAGAAAAGTTACAAAAACACGAGAAATGATTGGCGATAGCCCAGCTATTCAAAACATCATGAACACGATAGACAAGGTAGCTCCTACTGATGCAAGGGTATTGATAACAGGCGAAAATGGAACAGGTAAAGAGCTAGTGGCTCGTTGGGTACACGAAAAAAGTAACCGTGCAAAAAACACATTGGTTGAGGTGAATTGTGCTGCCATTCCATCAGAGTTGATAGAAAGCGAACTGTTTGGTCACGAAAAAGGTGCTTTTACATCTGCTATCAAACAACGTATTGGAAAATTTGAACAGGCAAATGGTGGAACCTTATTCCTTGACGAAGTGGGTGATATGAGTTTGGCTGCCCAAGCCAAAGTTTTGAGGGCTTTGCAGGAAAACAAAATCACAAGGGTAGGTGGCGATAAAGACATAGATGTAAATGTACGTGTGATTGCTGCTACCAACAAAGATTTAATGCGTGAAATTGATAAAGGTAATTTCCGCATGGATTTATATCACAGATTTAGTGTCATTCTAATTCATGTGCCTTCATTAAATGAGCGTAAAGAAGATGTGCCATTGTTGGCAGAAAAATTCATCAAAGAAATTTGTGAAGACAACGGAATTCCTAAACGTGTTTTCTTGCCTCAAGCATTGGACGAACTAAAGAAACTTAATTTTAGTGGTAATATCCGTGAGCTTCACAACATTGTTGAACGATTGGTTATTCTTGGTCAACCTCGCATAACAGTTGAAGATGTTCAAAAATATGCAAGCCCTGTAAGCGTTCACG
>CAIVPY010000380.1 GCA_903907885.1 uncultured Bacteroidota bacterium | reverse complement strand
CAAGCGATAAAGAATGTAGATTATTTTTTAGAAAACGATCAGGAAAAACATTTTTTTGACTACTACAATATTGGTGGTGGATTTAGTTCTGATTTTTCAGAAAATCATGCAGAGCCTCTTTCTGCATGCAAAAAAATTGTAGAGGGCTGGCATACAGACCCTTATGAATTATCCGAGCATTATTGGAACAAAATGCTATTAGCTGATAAAGAGCGAAAAAAAGGAAATTATGATGATAGGGCTCGTCTCGCTGAAAGTTTTTTAAAATTAAAAAACGATCGTTTTTTTGAATTATCAACAGTTTACAACATAGATTTAGAAACTAACGATATTGAAGAGGCTTTAAAAGAAGTAAACGAGTATTATGCAGTAATGGTAGATTTTCATTATTAAAACAAAAACACCCACCGCTTAGGTGGGGTTTTTCTTATAGGAACTTTATAACAACTTACCGCTAAAAATCGCATCTGCAATAGGTTTTACTCTATCAAATACGATTGGTTTGCTATCATTGAACGCAAGCGATAAATCATCGTCATTTTTAACATTTTATAATTTTAGTTAAGAGACTCTATTGTTAATTGCGCCGCCGTTATTGTAATTGCAGTGCTTGTTGAGTAATTGAAAAAACCTATCTTAAATCCGTCAGTTTGGAAGTTATCGGTTCCGTTTGTTGTTGCGAACATTCTTGTGTTTATGTTGAAACCCTGTTTAATTATTTGTGTAGATTGCAAGCCCTGCCCTTGCGTTGATTTAATCATTTCTATTATATTTGTAGTGTCGTTGTTTAGCGACAACGTAGGTCTTCCTAAAACAAACGCAAATTCAGCACCTGGCGCACCATTGTAAGAAACCCTAAGGCTTACAATAAATTTAATGTACTGGTTGATTATACTTGCATTCATTTTAAGAATTTGGTTCACGGAATCATAGGTAAAATAACTGTTAGGAACATTCACAAAGTTTATATTTCTATTTGGCGTTACGCTCGCAAAAAAATTATCTGTAAGGTTATTAAAAGCGTTAGAAGAAGAGTTAATCGTAATGTTTGTTCCTGTTAATTGATGCTGGTAGAGAAACCGCTGGTTGGTAGAGGCTACGTTATTTAAACTGTTTATTTGACTGGTTAAGTCGGTTTGTAACGATATATCCCCAGTAATGCTTCCCCAACTCGCTTGTGAACTTAAAGTTAAATCTCCACCGCCTAAAATAGACTGACCATTTACAGTCTTGATATTATTACCACTGGACAATATGGGTTGGTATAGCGAACCGATATAATTCTTAATGGTAAGCCAATCCAAAGACTTCCACACACTAGTATCGTCCTTGACAATGAATTTATCTGTATCATTTAATGCTGTTATTGACAGATTCGGATTAACGTCGTGTATTTCGTCTAACTCGTATCCGTTTTGAATTTTAACCTCAACAATTCCTTTCTCGTCATGCTCTCTAACTACTATACCTACATAGACTAGATGTATTGGTGCTATTGGTTTTCTTGTTGTGAAACCGCCATCGTCAGTTCCGCTGAGATATAATTGTGTGCCTACCTCAATTCCTGCCGTGTTATAATCGGTTAGTTTTCCTGCAACAACCAAAAAACCGCTAGACTGGTCAGGTATATCAGATTTAACCCAACCAAATGTCTGTGCAGAAGTAATATCACTTGTAGCGATTGCCAAAGCAATCGTTGGCAAATTCCCATGACCTCCATTGATATAAACAATGCTTCCTTTTGCGATGGTTTGCCCAGTTTCATTATAAACTTCTGCAATCAAAGCACTTGCGTCTGTTGTTGTTGGGAATGTTTGCAATAATCCTGTTCCATCAATGTACTGCGAGGCGGTTCCTGTTGGTTTATCATATTTTCCCAAAAGAGCTTCGTTCACGGCGTTTACGGTCGGATAATTGGTGTTACTTGGCGTTAAATTTGTTGATTTGTTTGCCACGTTTTCAGGCGTATAACCCAAAGATGATATTACGTTTGAAACGTAACCCTGACTTGAAACCCAAACTTGCGTTGCGTAACCACTTAGAGCAGTAGATATTTGGTTTGAGACTAAGCTAGCTGTCGTAAATACTGAGTTAGCCCAGTCAAATACAGATTTGACGCTAGGGTATTTAGTGTCGCTAGATTTGTCCGCAACTACATTTGTAGATTTGCTAGATAGGTTTTCCTTTGAAAAACCTAAACTACTATCAGCATCTTGCCTTGCCGTTGTTTCGCTTGATAAGCCTAGTTCTAAACTATCAACACGTGTACCTATGTTGTCAGAGGATATTCCAGTATCAGCCCAAATTCTTGTCGTTTGGTTGTAAGCCCAAATAGTTCCAGTGCTTACAAGTATAGCTTCAAAAATCCCTAGTTCTTCAATTTTAGCCTGTAATAGTTCCGCTTCGTTTTCATAGGTTGGAATGGATCCACTACCACTACCCGAACCTCCTACACTAAAAAAAAAACTTCTACATTTTTGTTCTAAATCAGCAATAGTTGTAGGTGCTACGCCGTCAAAAGTAACGTTTCCTAGTCCCAAAAATAAAGTGCCATATCCTTTTAGCGATGATAGCCTTACACCTACAATAGGGTTGTTTTCTACCTTAGCAATAGCATACGTTCCTTTTTCAATGCTTTTTAAAACAACACCTGCGTTGTCTTTGAATATCACGCTTTTAGCGTCTTGTGTTAAGTTTATCAT
>CAIVPY010000379.1 GCA_903907885.1 uncultured Bacteroidota bacterium | reverse complement strand
TCCTGTGTTATAAAGTATTTTGGCTAATGCTTTCTGCCAAAAACCTTCACCTATATTGGGTGTAGCTATGGCTATAGGCCCACACATACCCACACAATGAAAACTGCCCAAAAGACCTGTGAGAAATGCGGTAATAAAAATCATTTTATCACAATAGGTTTCTCTGATGCCATTAATTTATCACTTATTTTCCATTCGAAAGTAGCTTTCCACACGCCCTTTGTAAGTTGTCCGGTGTTATAAATATAAGGAGCTTCTCCCTCAACCGAAAAGGGTACATTAAAATCAAGTTTTTCGTCTCCAGCTCTGTAAAAATACAAAGTGCCTGCAATGGCTTGTTTGGCTGCAAAGGATAAACTCCTAGTGGTGTCATTATATTCAATATGGTGCGAAACGCTAGAGCCTGCATCAAACTTATTTATTTCGTCTTGGTATTTAATACCTCTTTCATAATAATTTTTATCTACCAAATCCACTTTTTGAGTGCTAATAGTATATACCATGTATATAATAAACAGCATGAATATGACTGTGAAAAATACAAGCTTATGACCCCAATTTATTTTCATGAAACAAAAATACATTTATTCTCAATACAATCTAAGAATAAGCCTGTGTTATTAACTATTTTTTGCCACATCAATAAAGCATATATTTTTGCCAAATGTCTGCTTATATCATCCTATTGTCTGTCGTTGGCTATTTTTCGATGCTGCTATTCATTGCATGGTACACCAGTAAAAATGCTAGTTCCGACTCGTATTTTATTGGTAACAAACAATCGCCATGGTACATTGTAGCCTTCGGCTTAATAGGCGATTCGCTATCAGGCGTTACTTTTATATCGGTGCCCGGTGCAGTGGGCACCAATCAGTTTAGCTATATGCAAATGGTGTTAGGATATGTGGTAGGTTATTTGGTTATATCTCAGGTACTACTTCCATTGTATTATCGATTAAACTTAACATCCATTTATAGTTACCTTCATCAAAGATTTGGCACCTCATCACAAAAAAGCGGTTCATTCTTTTTCCTTATTTCACGATTAGTGGGTGCAGCCTTCAGGTTATACATTGCTCTTATTGTTTTGGATGTATATTTCTTTTCAGCATTCAATATTCCCTTTGCCCTTTCGGCTGCTATTGTTATTGCTCTAATTTTGCTCTATACCTATAAGGGGGGAATAAAAACCCTAGTGTGGACCGATACCCTTCAATCTGGATTTCTTTTATTGGGCGTAATATTCTCCATTTATTTTGTTTGCAAAGAATTAAATCTAAACCTAAGCGACACCTTTGTTGCGGTAAAAGAAAGTCCATATAGTAAAGTGTTTTTCTTTGACGATTGGATGAGTAAAAATCATTTTGTAAAGCAATTTATGGGTGGAATGTTTATCGCCATTGTTATGACAGGGCTCGACCAAAATATGATGCAAAAAAACCTAAGTTGCCGAAGCCTTGGAGATGCTCAAAAAAACATTCGCTGGTTTAGTATCATTGTGATTTTTATCAATTTGCTTTTTGTGTCGTTAGGGGCTTTGCTTTATTTATTTGCCCAACAAAAAGGAATTGCCATTCCTGCAAAAACTGACCAACTTTTTCCAAGTATTGCCTTAAACAATGTAGGAGGAATAGGAGCTATCGTTTTTATTTTAGGTATCACAGCTGCTACTTTTAGCAGTGCAGATAGTGTGCTAACAACACTCACAACATCTTTTTGCATTGATTTTTTAGGATACGATGAAAAACATGAAACGCCATCATTAAAAAGAAACCGACAACTAATTCATATCGGATTTGCCATTGTTTTGTTGCTATTAATAGTTGTGTTTAAACAATTAAACAACGATGCCGTAATAAATCAAGTATTTAAATTTGCAGGATACACCTATGGTCCACTTTTAGGTTTATTTGCATTTGGCCTGTTCAACAGCCGAATTGTAAAAGACAAGCTTGTGCCTTTTGTCTGTGTAATTTCTCCCATTGTTTGCTACCTATTAGACAATAACTCTAAACAATGGTTTGGAGGTTACCAATTTGGAAACGAACTATTAATTGCAAATG
>CAIVPY010000378.1 GCA_903907885.1 uncultured Bacteroidota bacterium | reverse complement strand
TTGTTATTAAATAATTTTTAAAATAAGGGTTTACCTATTTATTAATACACATTACATATGAAAATATATATAATCAAGTTTAGTTTAATAGCAGCTACTTTTAATGCAATTTGGATGCTATTATATGTTGTCACCTTTGGAATTTTTGCTTTCCATTGGGGCGAAATATTTCGTGTTGCATGTTTAATTTGCACATTCTCATTTTTTACTTATTTAGGTATTAAATCTTACAAAATGAGTTTGCCTAATTCACAAATTAGTATGAAGCAAGCTTTGCAAGTTGGTATAATGATAGTTGTATTATCCACTACTATTTATGCTATTTTTTGGTCAATTATTATCGCTTATTTTATACCAAATTTTGCTGATATTTTTGCCAATGAATGTATTGAATATAACAAAATACTTGGTAAAAGCTCAGAAACTATGGCCAAGAAAACTATTGAAATGAATGAATATAGAGTTAATTACAAAAAGCCTTTGGTTAATATATTGTATAGTTATACTGAAATTCTTCCCATAGGGATTATACTTACTATATTTTGTGCCTACGTATTAAAGAATAAAAGGAATTAATTTTTTCAATATCAAATTAGCCTTAAACCTTTATTAGTTTTAATAACTATTATTAATATTTAGAAACCAATTAATGATTTTTGGTAAAGTAAGAGGGTATCAAATAGCATTTAGATTTCTAACAAAATTGATATTCATAAAAATCATCTTCTAAATTGACCTTCATCATTATTTATGATTGAGGTGTAATTCACTTTTGTTTTTTTATTACCCAAATTAGAAATGATAGCGTTAGCAATCATCAAAAATCTATATAACTAATTATTTTACTTTTTTCAAAATGAAATTTATTTTATTGTCATTATTAGTAACTATAACTTTTCAAATAAGTTTCATTAATCCTATTAAGGCTCAAACTAACGGAGACAAAAATGAAAATTCCGAATTATCTTCAAAGAGTGAAACTGTAATTAAAGTTAAAAGAAAACATGCAAAACATGAGGATCTAGAAACAGAATTAGAGATATACCCCTTTAATATAATTGTTCCTGAAGACCCAGTAATTAAAAATGAGGCAATGTTTGATTATCATAAATATGATAACTCGGAAATGTTTATTTATGGTGTTCGTTTTTTTGGCGATGCAAATACCCATTGGGCAGGAAAACGAGATATGAAAGATCTGTTAATGTATACTGAAATGTATTATGGTTATAAAAGTTTTCAATTGGGGTTAGAAACTGGTACCGTAACTGGTGAAGAATATTTGAGTTTGGGTCCACAATATACTTACTATGATAGCAAAATTTTTAAAAGAGTATCAATTATAAGCAGGGTATTACCAGACTATGTATTAGGATATGAGTTTACATCTCAAGAAGCAGAATTATTTCACAAAATAAAAATTTCTTCTACGGGTATGGGGAGAATTGTATTGCCAACAAATCAAACCGTTATACAAGCTTCAATTTGGACCTCTTTTGAAGGGTTGAAAGGTGTATTTTTTGGATTTGAATATGAATACAATAATGCACAATTCTATAATAATTTTAGATTCGAAACTAATCACGAACTATTCTTTGGTGTAAAAGCTGAGTTGCATTAGTTTACTCAATAATGATGTCATAATATTGTAGCAATCCTGCAATACCATTTGTTGAGAATTTAGCCTTTTTAATTTTGTTTATTTCAGGTGAAATTACAAAATTATAAGCAGTTCTTAAATCTACTTTTTCTAAATTAGTATTATCAAAAATGGCTTTGTCTAAGTTACAGTTATCGAATATTGAATTGCATATGTCAGCTTCACTGAAATCTACCTCTTGAAGAGAACAATCTTTAAATAGGGTTTTCTTAATATTCCTTTTATAAAACGAGGATAGATTAAGTATGCAATTTTCAAATTTCACTGCAAATAAAAACTCATTACAATTCTCAAATCTTAACCCAAGTAGTTTGCAATCTTTAAAGAAAACTTCTCTAAAAGCTGTTTTATTAAGT
>CAIVPY010000377.1 GCA_903907885.1 uncultured Bacteroidota bacterium | reverse complement strand
TATTACAACGAAGTATGTTGAACAATTTTGAGAAATTATTAAAGGCTGAAGAAACATTATTTCAAAATGGAGAAAGCTCTCTTTTTCTAATTAATTCAAGAGAAAATAAAGTATTTGAAGCCGAACGAAAGCTTATAGAACTAAAAACAAAATACTATAAAACTATTTATGCTTTGCAATGGAGCGCAGGATTGTTAAAGTAATTAGTTATCAAAAAAACAATAAATATGAACATCCATTTATTAATAGAAAACCTAACAAATCCAGCACTTCTATTTTTTGTGCTAGGCATTATTGCAGTGTATGTAAAAAGCGATTTAGAAATACCCGAAAATTCATCAAAATTCATTTCATTGTACTTATTATTTGCCATTGGTTTTAAAGGAGGACAAGAACTATCACACGAAACATTTACAAATGAAATAGGTTGGTCAATGCTTTTTGGAATCAGTATTTCAGCATTGATTCCTTTGTATACTTTTTTTATTCTAAAGCGAAAACTGAATGTATTTGATGCGGGTGCAATTGCTGCAGCATATGGTTCGGTAAGTGCAGTAACATTTGTAACGGCTGTTTCTTACCTCGAATCGCAGCAGTTAAGTTTGCATGGACACATGGTTGCCATCATGGCTTTAATGGAATCACCTGCTATTATTGTTGGTTTGGTACTCATATCCATTTTTAACAAAGAAGAACAAGCTAGTCGCATAAAAATCCCTGCTGTTATCAAGCATTCATTAACCAATGGAAGTGTTTTGTTAATTCTAGGAAGTTTAGTAATAGGTTACTTGGCCAATGCCAAACAAGCCGAGGGAATTAAGCCATTTACCAACGATTTATTTAAAGGATTTCTGGCTATATTTTTACTTGATATGGGAATAACAAGTGGAAGAAAACTCCAATCATTTTTTTCATTTGGTATATTTCCTTTATTGTTTGCCATCGTAATTCCATTGTTAAACGGATGCATAGTTGCTATCGTTAGTTCATTCGTAACAACAGACATCACCAATAGATTTATGTTTGCTGTATTGGCTGCAAGTGCTTCGTATATTGCTGTTCCTGCCGCTATGAAAATAACTGTTCCTAAAGCCAATCCTGGCCTTTATTTACCCATGGCATTGGCAGTAACTTTTCCAGTAAATATAACAATAGGAATGCCATTGTATTTTTTGTGTGTGCAGAATTTCTAAGAATGAACATTTGAAAATTAACGTTCAATTCATCATTTAAAGCAGCCACAAATTTGGTCATGGGATAAAAAAATATTGAAATAAAAACAAGGTGAAAACATGAAAAAATTGCCCCCTTTCGTCAAGCTGCCAAATACTAATTATCCAGAAAGACACTTCTAAAAATCATCTTTGATGACATCTCTCTTGAACTGACTAATCATTTTTTTCATTTCCTTTAGTTGTTTTGATCGTGGTTGAATTGAAACCGAAAAAGGTAGTATTTGCAAGAAAATGATTATTGAATAATATCTATTATGAAATGCATTAGGGTATAAATACACATCGTTTTCAATTCAAAAGAATACAGAAACTTTCTGAGGCTCGAAAAAGTAAAGATTTAGTGTTTTTACATTATCATCCTTTATGTTTGTGTATGGATTGGAAAGCAGAACCAATAAAGCATAAAGGCCAAAGCCGAATAGTCGTGTATTTTGAGAAAAATGCTGAGTGGATAGCTCGTATTAAAAAACTGGATGATGCAAGATGGAGCAATTCGTTAAAAGCTTGGCATTTGCCCGATAATGATGAAAACAGAAATCGGTTTAAAATTGACTTACTAGTCGATTTAAGTGAAATACATCAACAAAAAATTGAACAGTTTAAGCGATGGCTGAGTTCAAAAAGGTATAGCCAAAATACCATTAAAACATACATTGAGGCTTTACAAACATTTTTAAAATATTTTCATAATAAGCCAATAGAACAAATAAGCAACGAAGATGTGATTGCTTTTAACAACGACTATATTTTAAAAAATAACTTTTCTTCTTCGTTTCAAAACCAAGTGGTAAATGCTGTTAAATTATTTTACAGGCAAATACAAGGTGCCAATATAAATGTAGAATTAGTTCACCGCCCTAAAAAAGAAAAGCTATTACCTAATGTATTAAGTAAGCAAGAGGTAAAAGAAATATTGAACGCACCTTCTAATATAAAACATAAAGCCATGTTAAGTTTAATTTATGCTTGCGGACTTAGAAGAAGTGAACTATTAAACCTAAAACCAATTGACATAGATAGCAATAGAGGAGTAATTATTATAAGGCAAGCCAAAGGGAAAAAAGATAGGATTACACCTTTAAGCGAAAAAATACTTGCCATGTTAAGGGAATACTACAAAGCTTATAAACCTGCTACTTGGCTTTTTGAGGGCCAAACCATAAATGAAAAATATGACGAAAGAAGTTTGGCAAGTGTTTTAAAGCGAGCTTTGGAAAAAACCACAATAAAAAAGCCCGTTACCTTGCATTGGCTTAGGCATAGTTATGCAACACATATTTTGGAATCTGGTACTGATTTGCGTTATATTCAAGAACTTTTAGGACATAAAAGCAGCAAAACAACCGAAATTTATACCCACGTGAGCACTAAAAATATTCAAAATATAAAAAGTCCTTTTGATGATTTGGATATATGAGAAAAAACTATATTTGAAGAGGATGCAAAAATGCATCCTTATTCACCTAATTTAGCTGTAAAAGGATGCAAAATGCATCCATATATACAAGTTATGGGTAATGGTAGGACGACCGTGCAACGACAAACATTTGTGCTAAAACTGACAGACAAAATGCCAACGCTTCGCAAAATTAAAATAGCTGCAAGCTGACACACAAACCAACGCTTTTGAAGCACATTTAATTTTGCCCAACCGCACCCAAGCCCACCCACCACCCGACCGGTGGACACGGTAAATTTCCTACTTTACAGAGAATTGAACAGAAAAAATTAGATACTAACGAAAAGTTGATATATTTGCATCAAATGCCGATTAATATGAGTAAG
>CAIVPY010000376.1 GCA_903907885.1 uncultured Bacteroidota bacterium | reverse complement strand
CCCTTCTTTTGTTTTAAATTCTTTAAGAAACCCCTTATTGGTGCTATAGTTATAGGTAATTTCTTCTGCTTTATATTCAGTGCCACCTTGTTTAAATTGTGGAGTTCCCACTAATTCGCCTGTAGAATCTTCTTTTCCATAACTTTTAAAAGTATTCTTATTTAAATTTATCTCTAGTATCTCTGATTTGTTGTTTAAATCTCCATAATTGACTTGGGCATTCCCAAAAAGGTACACTGTTTTATTCGTTTCGGTATATACTATCGAGTCGTCAGCAGAATATTTTACTTTTGTTTTTATAGCAGATTTAGACCTTGGCAAATAATTGCTATCTCTCTGATTATCATTAACAGAATCTTGCTTATTTAAACTGCGGTTGATTCCGTTTAAATTGCTTTTTGATAAAATTAAACTGTCTGATAGTCTGATATTTGATATTATTGAGGTATCAAAGCTAGTATTAGTTATTGCTGTTTTAACTTTTGTTCTATTAACTTGCTGCGAAATTGAAATATTAGGTATAGTAAAAAACAACAAAAAGCAATAAAATAATTTATTTGGCAAAGAGCTTGCAAATAGTATTTGACGAATTACATATTTTAAATAAAATGTTATCAATGGGCACAAAACTAACTAAAGTATTAAACTTCACGAAACTTGAAAATTTCGTGCCGTTAATTCTAGTGTTGGTAATTATTTGTGCTGCCAAACCTGCTTTACATAATAAACAATTGAAGATCATTGTTATAGATGCCGGACATGGTGGTAAAGACCCTGGTTGTAAATATGATGGAGTAAATGAAAAAGATGTAACTTTACAAATTGCTTTAGCCACTGGGAAAAAAATTCAAGAACTATTACCAGACGTAAAAATAATATATACCCGCACTTCAGATAAATTTATTGAATTACATCAACGAGCTGATATAGCTAATAAATGCGAAGCAGATTTATTTATATCTATTCATTGCAACGCCAATAAAAACTCCAATGTTGCTGGTACTGAAACTTTTGCGATGGGCTTACACAAGGCAGAAGACAATTTGGATGTATCGATGAGAGAGAATGGAGCTATATTATTAGAAAACAACTATCACGATTATTATGAAGGGTTTGATCCAAATTCACCTGAGACTCATATAATATTGTCGCTTTACCAAAATGCATATTTAGACAAAAGCTTGAAACTTGCTTCTAGAATTGAACAAAATCTAGGAAAACAAATAGAAAGAACAAGTAGAGGAGTAAAACAAGCAGGATTCTTAGTACTATGGCAAACCAAAATGCCAAGTGTATTGATAGAAACAGGATTCTTAAGCAACAAATCGGACAGAGAACTGTTAAAGACCGATGCTGGTGTGGATAAAATATCTACAGGAATAGCTAGTTCAGTAGCCGAATACAAACGTCAGGGCGAGAGTACCCTTGTAAAAAATTAAATTGCTTTTTTTCTTTCCATTTGATTGGGCTAAATTTTATACTTTTGCCTAAATTATTAAAATATTGAAAACAAAAGAATTTAAAGTTGGCCTTTTTGTAGCCATTGGTATTACCGTATTATATTTTGGATATAATTTCTTAAAAGGAAAAAAATTCTTTTCTTCTTACAATAGATATTATGCTGTTTATAACAGTGTAGATGGTGTTGTTAACTCAACTCCAGTATATATCAATGGTTTTAAAGTTGGGCAAGTTGAAAAAATAGGGTTGCTAGATGAAACAAATACAGATAAAATTGTAGTTACACTTTTTGTCGATCATAAAATAAAAATTGGGAAAGGCAGTATTTCATTAATTAGCAGCACTGACTTACTTGGAGGTAAAGCCATCAAAATTATACTTAACGATACCAATATTTTTATTACCGATAAAGACACTCTAATAGGAGATAAAGAATTAGATTTAACAACTTCCATAAGTAATATGGTAGCACCTATTAAGGACAAAAGTGAGCAAGTATTAATTACATTAGATAAAGTATTAGGCTCATTAAGGCAAGTTTTTGATAATAAAGGAACTCAAAATATTTCAAATACACTTATTGATTTAAGTGCTACTTTACATAATTTAAGGAATGCAACAGAAACTTTAAATAATTTTGCATCAACAGAAAGTATACACCTTCAAAAATCGATTCGAAATGTTGAAACCACCACAAATAATATTGCCAAAAACAGTGATAATATTAACAAAACAATCAAAAATTTATCTTCAATAACCGATTCTTTGGCCAAATCAAATTTGAAAAGTACTATCAATAATTTAGATAAAGTGAGTAGCGAAATGGCATTATTACTTGAGAAAATTAACAAAGGGGAGGGGACAATTGGTAAACTTGCTAACGACAAAGAGTTATATGACAATTTAAATAAATCATCAACTGAATTACATCTTTTATTATCCGACCTTCACAAAAATCCTTCAAGATATGTACATTTATCAGTATTCGGAGGAGGGGCAAAATCAAACAACATAAAAGCTAAATAGTTTTTATATAATATTTAATGTAAAATTTAAAATCATCACAAAATTTTTAATTTTCAAATTGAAAGTTAAAAAAATACATTATTTCAACTATATTTTAATTTATCATTAAGAATATCAAATCGTTTTGTTTAGACCAATTCTAAATAAAATTTATTTAAAATTTGATATTCCCTTTTGTTTTTTGTTTTTATATTCGCAGGCGTTTCTAAGGCCGAAGTTGACTAAAGTCAGATTATTATTAAAGCTACATATGGTAGTTTATTGGCTTAAAAAATTGATAAAAAAATATTTTTGTAAATGAAGTTTCATAAATTAATATCGTTTTTAACTGCACTCCTAGTATCGACAAATCTTTTATTTGCCGATGCAGCTGAAGGAGAGAAATTATTTAATGCTAATTGTACAGCATGTCATGCCATTAACGACAAAGTGGTTGGTCCAGCATTGAAAGATGTTGACAAACGTCACTCTGAGGCTTGGAACATTAAATGGGTAAAAAACTCTCAAGCTATGGTAAAATCAGGTGATGCTGAAGCATTGAAGATTTTCAATGAGTTTAACCAAATGCCTATGACTAGCTTTGCTCAGTTTAATGATGAGCAAATAAAATCAATTTTGGCTTATATCAAAACAGGAGGACCAACTAAACCCGCTGCAACAGCTACTGATGGAGTTACTAAAGCAAGCCCTGTAGATAGTATTTATAATGATACTACATTATACGGATTGATGTTAATTGCCTTTATACTAATTATTATAGTATGGGTGCTAATTAGGATAAGAAAAGTAGTTGATCAAATATTTGAACAAAAACATCCTGAAATTGCAGCAGCCGAAATAATTAAACACCTTGGTTGGAGAAATAATCGTAAATCATTCCGTTTCAAGATGTTTAAAAAACATCCTGTTGTTGGCACATTGGTGGTGATGACTATTTTTACTGTAGTATTTGGGTTAATAGGATTTGATTATGGTAATAAAAAAGTGGGCGTTCAAAAAGAATACGCTCCAACTCAACCAATAGCATACTCTCATGAGTTGCATGCTGGTAAATATAAAATCAATTGCCAATACTGTCACTCAGGTGCAGATAAGAGTAAACAAGCTACTATTCCATCAGCAAGCACATGTATGAATTGTCATGCACATGTAACAGCAAAAGAAAAATACAATGGTAAAGTTTCACCTGAAATTCAAAAGATATATACTGCAATAGGTTGGGATCCTGAAAAACGTTCTTATATCCCAGACTATAAAAAACAACCAATCAAATGGATTCGTATTCACAACCTTCCTGATCATGCTTATTTTAATCACTCTCAACACGTGAAAATTGGTAAAGTAGAGTGTCAAGCTTGTCATGGACCTGTTGAAACTATGAAAGTAGTTAGCCAACAACGTAGCTTGCAAATGGGATGGTGTATCAATTGCCACCGTGAAGCAAAAGTGGATGTTGCTAATAACAAGTACTACGAAGAATTACACAAAAATTTGAAAGCTGAAGGCAAAAGCATTACAGTTGCTCAAAATGGTGGTTTAGAATGTGCTAAATGCCACTACTAATTTAATTTCAGAAAAATAAATCTAGAATCTAATTACGAAAAGATTATAAATGGAAAACAATAATAAATACTGGAAAGGCCTTGAAGAGCTAAATAATGATGCCGCATTTGCAGCTCGTAAAAAAAACGAATTTGCCGAAGGTATTCCATTAGAAGAAGTATTAAGCGAAAGTGATGGAGATTTATCTTCAACTAGACGTGATTTTTTAAAGTATTTTGGATTTAGTATCTCAGCGGTTGCTTTGGCTGCATGTAATACAGCTCCTGTAAAAAATGCTATACCCTATATTGTTAAACCTGAAAATATTACTCCAGGTATTCCTAATTGGTATGCTACAACTTGTGGTGCTTGTGCCAGCGGATGTAGCATTTTGGTTAAAACCCGCGAAGGTCGTCCTGTAAAAATTGAAGGAAGTGATAATGCAAATGCCTTTAATAAAGGTGGTGTTTGTGCTACAGGTCATGCTAGTTTATTAGGATTGTACGATAACGAAAGACTTCGTGCACCTAAATCTGGTAATGCTGATGCTACATGGGATGCAGTAGATAAAGATATCAAAGGCTCTTTGGCTTCTGCAAAAAACATTCGTTTAATTACATCAACCATCAATAGCCCAACCACTAAAAAAGCTATTTCTGAATTTACTGCAAAATATCAATCAACTAAAACCATTACGTATGAAGCAGTTTCATATAATGGTTTGATTGAAGCCAACAAACAAGCTTTTGGAAAAGCAGTTGTTCCTTCATATAAATTTGATAAGGCTCAAGTTATTGTAAGTTTTGGTGCTGATTTCTTAGGTACTTGGATTTCTCCTGTTGAATTCACAAAACAATGGGTGTCTAATCGTAAGGCTGAGAACAAAGCTATGAGTCGTCATATTCAATTTGAGTCAAACCTTTCATTGACAGGTTCAAATGCTGATATGCGTTTCCCAATCCGCCCTTCTGCTGAAGGTGTGGTTTTGATTAGCTTATACAATAAAATTGCTGCTTTGGCTGGTGCTCCAACCTTAGCAACTGCTGGTAATATTGAATTGGCTTTGAATGCCATCGAATTAACAGCTAAAGAATTATACAATGCAAAAGGAAACTCAATCGTAGTTTCTGGTTCAAATAATATTGATAACCAATTATTGGTTGCTGCTATTAATAGTATGTTAGGCAATATTGGTACAACCATTGATATCGACAATCCATCAAACCAAGCTGGTGGTGATGATGCTTCTTTTGAAACATTTGTTAATGACATGAACAGTGGTTCAGTTGATGCAGTAGTTTTCTATAACACAAACCCTGCATATAGCTATTACAACGCTGAAAAATTCAAAACTGGTTTGAAAAAAGTAGCATTGAGTATTTCTACCAATGCATCTACTGACGAAACGGGTGAACTATGTAAATACCAAACTCCAGATAACCATTATTTGGAATCATGGGGTGATGCAGAACCTAAAGCAGGTTATTTCGCATTAATTCAGCCAACTATTAGCAATGTGTTTACAACTCGTCAAGCACAAACAAGTTTATTAACTTGGGCTGGAAATACAACTGATTACTATACATATTTGAAACAAAATTGGGTAGGTTCAGTAGTGGCTTCAGAGTCTGAATTTAACCAAGCTTTACATGATGGTTTTATAAGAAAAACTACTGCTGAAGCAAAATCATACAGCAATGCAGCTGCATTGGTTGGATTGGTTAATCCTGCTTACTCAAACTACAACAATGCAAAAGGCAAAACAGAATTGAAATTATACCAAAAAGTAGCTATTGGAGACGGAACACATGCAAACAATCCTTGGTTGCAAGAAATGCCTGATCCAATTTCAAAGGTTTGTTGGGACAATTACATAGCCATTGGAAAAGTAACTGCTGATAAATATAAATTGAAAGACGGAGATGTTGCTAATGTAAAAGTTGGTAATGTTACCATTGAAAAACTTCCGGTATTAGTCCAACCAGGACAAGCAAATGATACTGTTTCTATAGCTGTTGGTTATGGACATAGCAAAGGTAAAGTAGCTGTTTCAGGTAAAAATGTATACTCATTTGCCAATTTTAGCAATGGTTCATTTGGCTACATGAGTACTGATGTAACTATTGAAAAAGCAAGTGGAGATTATGAATTAGCTCAAACACAAACTCATCATACCATTGAAGGAAGAAACTTACTACGTGAAGCTTCTTTGGCAGAATATATTAAAGACCCTAAAGCGGGCAACCATTTCCACACACATATTGTAAGTTTATGGGAAGAATACGACTATAAAGGGCACAAGTGGGGAATGGCTATCGACATGAACGCTTGTACTGGTTGTGGAGCTTGTGTGGTTAGCTGTAATGCAGAAAACAATGTTCCCGTTGTTGGACGTAAAGAAGTTATCAGAGGCAGAGAAATGCATTGGATTCGTATTGATAGATATTTTAGTTTTAAAGACAGTAAAGGAGAGGTTACAACTAAAGAAAAAGAATTGGCAAAAAAAGGAGATGATGTAAACTACGAAAACGTACGTGTAACTTATCAGCCAATGATGTGTCAACACTGTGGACATGCACCTTGCGAATCGGTTTGTCCAGTATTAGCAACTGTTCATAGTTCAGAAGGATTAAACCAAATGGCTTATAACCGTTGTGTTGGAACTCGTTATTGTGCAAACAACTGTCCTTATAAAGTAAGAAGATTCAATTGGTTTAAATACCGATCGAATGATGAGTATGATTTCAACATGAACAACGATTTAGGGCGTATGGTAATCAATCCAGATGTTACAGTTCGTTCTCGTGGGGTAATGGAAAAATGTTCATTCTGCGTTCAACGTATTCAAGCAGGCAAACTAAAAGCTAAGATTGAAAACCGTATCATGGTTGATGGCGATGTTAAAACTGCTTGTCAACAATCATGTCCAGCTGATGCCTTGGTATTTGGCGACATGAACGACAAAAACAGTGAAATTTCTAAATTATTCAAAAACGAAAGAAGTTATGTGTTGTTAGAGGAATACAATGTACAGCCTTCTGTTACTTACTTAACTAAAGTTCGTAATGTGGATGATGTAATAGCAGGTGATCATGCTGTTGAACATAACAAAGAAGAGAAACACGAAGAGAAAAAAGAAGAAGCAGTTGAGCACCATTCATAAGATTGTATCAAAGGCTAGAATTAATAATTTTAAATAATTAGAAGAAATAAAAATAATAAATTATGTCATACGAATCACCCGTTAGGGATTTATTAGTTACCGGTGGCAAAACCTACTCAGATATCACAGTTGATATCACCCGACCTATTGAGAATAAACCCTCAAAGGCATGGTGGATAGGATTTGCTATTTCTACAGTGGTATTAGCCGTGTGGATTTATGCAACTACTTATACCATGTTAGTAGGTATTGGAGCTTGGGGATTAAACAAAACAGTAGGTTGGGCTTTTGATATTACCAATTTCGTTTTTTGGGTAGGTATCGGTCATGCCGGTACATTGATTTCAGCAGTTCTTTTATTGTTTCGTCAAAAGTGGCGTATGAGTATTAACCGTTCGGCAGAGGCGATGACAATTTTTGCTGTTATTTGTGCAGCTTCATTTATTGTTTCGCACATGGGAAGACCTTGGGTCGCTTATTGGCCAATTCCACTTCCTAATGCTTTTGGTTCTTTATGGGTAAACTTTAATTCACCATTGGTTTGGGACGTATTTGCTATTTCAACTTACTTCTCTGTTTCATTAGTGTTTTGGTACGTAGGTTTAATACCAGATATTGCAACAGTTAGAGATAGAGCCACAAGTGCAGTTCGTAAATTTTGGTATGGTTTTTTTGCTATGGGTTGGACAGGTTCAACTCGAACTTGGCATCGATATGAAATGATTAGTTTGATTTTAGCTGGTATTTCAACACCACTCGTACTTTCGGTACACTCAATCGTATCAATGGACTTTGCAACATCTTTAGTACCAGGTTGGCATACAACCATCTTCCCTCCATATTTCGTTGCTGGTGCAATCTTCTCTGGATTTGGAATGGTATTAACCCTATTGGTTATAGGTCGTGAAGTATTAAACCAAAAGCATTATATTACTGTAGAACATTTAGATGCGATGTGCCGTGTGGTAATGGTTACAGGTACAATGGTTGGTGTTGCCTATATCACGGAGTTTTTTGTAGCTGCCTATTCAGGTGTTGAATATGAACAATATGCATTTATAAATAGAGCAACTGGACCTTATTGGTGGGCATATTGGACTATGATGAGTTGTAACTTATTAGCTCCACAAGTGTTTTGGTTGCGTTGGGCTAGAACTACTCCTTGGTTTATTTTCATGATGTCAATTATTGTAAATATTGGTATGTGGTTTGAAAGATTTGTAATTATCGTTACGTCATTACATAGAGATTTCATTCCTTCAAGTTGGACAATGTACACTCCTACACTTACCGAAATTAGCATCTTGATAGGTTCATTCGGATTATTCTTTTTCTTATACTTTTTGTTTTGCAGATATTTACCAACTATCAATATGGCCGAACTGAAAAGTATTGTTCTTACTCCACATGCTAAAGAACTTCAAGAAAAATACACAAATATGTTAGAAAAAGGACCTGTAAAACAAGGTGAAAAAGCAGAGAAAGGAGAATTAACACATGGACATTAATAGTAAAAAATTGATTTTAGGGATTTATGACGATCCTGATTTTACCTACAATGCAACTAGTAAATTAATGCATACAGGTTTTAAAGTTTTTGACGTTTATTCTCCATTTGCAATTCACGGACTAGATAGAGTAATGAAAGTAAAAAGAAGTAAACTATCTTTAGCTGCATTTATATTTGCCATGACAGGTATTGCATCTGCTTTAACATTAATGATTTATGCAGGTTATATAGATTGGCAAATTAATATAGGTGGAAAACCATCGCTTCACATACCAACATATATACCAATTACATTTGAATTAGGTATCTTATTCACTGCTTTTGGAATGGTAGCTTGCTTTTTTATTGTAAATAGAATGTTTTGGGGTAAAAATGCCGATATTATGGACATTAGAGTTACAGATGACCGTTTTGTTGTAGCTGTTGAGATAATAGAAGGCAAAACAAATGTAGACGAGCTTAACAAAATATTAATAGCACATGGGGCTATTGAAGTTCGTGAAAGGATAAAAGAAGAGTAAAATTAATATGCGAATTGTATTTTATGTAAATAACATCTGCAATAAATTAATTAGAGAGACAATATGAAAATGAAATTTATTTATAACGTATTAGTAATATCGAGCATGGCATTAATTACTTCATGTTCGGCTGGAGGAGATAATCCAGGGTCGGAATATGCACCGAATATGTATCATTCTTTTGCATACGAACCTATGACACAAGAAGCGGAAAAGCCTAATACGATTAACCCAAATGGGATGAATATGCGTGAGCCTGTAAAAGGAACAATAGCACGAGGTCAGTTAGATTATTCAAAATATGCTTTGCCAAACACCATTGAAGGATACGAGGCTTCAGCAGTATTTACAAACCCTCTACCAGCATCAACTTATAATATTGCTGAAGGTAAAAGATTGTACAACATTAATTGTACACCTTGTCATGGCACAGAGGGTAAAGCTGATGGCACAATAGTAGTGGATGGCAAATATCCACCACCACCTAGCTATGATAGCGACCGTATTCGAACTACACCTGAAGGTAAAATGTTTTTTTCTGTTAGATATGGAAAAAATTTAATGGGAGCCTATGGTACAGTTTTATCTCCTAATCAGATTTGGCAGGTATTACATTATGTAAATACATTAAAAGGTTCAGCAGCACCCGTAGCTACTGTAGTTTCAACAGCAAAATAATATAATTTTCAGTATAGTAAAATATTCAAAATGGAACACTCAGAAATTATAATAAAAGAAGAAAAATATGTCATTACAAGTGCTAACAAGAAATGGGCATTTGGATTGATGATAGTAGGTGCATTGCTTGCATTAATAGGATATTTAACCTATCATCCACATGTTGAAGGTTTAGGTGAAAATGATTTACATCATTTAGTAACTAAAAGATTGCTAGGAAACCTATTGGTAGATGGTTACTTCTTTTTCTTAATAGCAACCTGTGCTATTATTTTTGTTACCATCTCTCAATTAGCTAATGCTGGTTGGTATGTAGCTATTAGAAGAATTCCAGAAGCTATGAGCCAATTCATGCCATTTGGTGCTTTGGTAATTATATTAATTTCTGTTTTTGGAATTGGGTATCTTTACCATTGGGCACATGAAGGAATTATGGACCCAAATGCTCCAAACTTCGATAAATTATTAGCCGGTAAAAGTTGGTATTTAAATAAACCATTTTTCTTTGTTAGACTTATTGGTTTCACAACTATATGGATATTGTTTGCAAGAACTATTCGTAAAAATTCTATCAATGAAGATTTGGTTGGTGGACTTACAAATTTTAATAAAAACTTTAAAACATCCGCTGCCTACCTTGTTATTTTCGGGTTCTCTTTTGCCATGTTCACTTGGGACATGATGATGAGTATCGACCCGCATTGGTATTCTACAATTTTTTGGATTTATAACTTTGCCACAGGTTGGGTTAGTGCCATAAGTATTATATACTTGTTTACTTGGTATTTAAGAGGCAAAGGATATTTAGGAGTTGCTAATGATGACCATAACCACGATTTAGGAAAATTTATGTTTGCCTTTTCTGTGTTCTGGACTTATATGTGGGTTGCT
>CAIVPY010000375.1 GCA_903907885.1 uncultured Bacteroidota bacterium | reverse complement strand
TATTAAAGGTCAAAAAGTGAAGCGAGATCCAGAAAGCAATTTCTATATTAGGGATGCTTATTATACAACTTGCGACCACATAGATGATCCCCATTTTTACATTGAAGCATCAAAATTAAAAGTAGTGCCAGGTAAAAAAGTTATTACAGGACCTGCTAGATTGGTTTTTGAAGGAATTAGAACGCCCCCTATTTTACCTTTTGGGATTTTCCCTTTAAAAAGGGGACAGCAATCGGGTGTAATTATTCCAGCTTATGGTTTTTCTCCCGGAAGAGGATATTTTTTAAATAGAGGTGGTTACTATTTTGGGTTATCTGATAAATTTGATTTAAGTGTTACAGGCGATGTATGGACTAATTTAAGCTGGGCTGGAAGATTAAATACAAGATATGCAAACAGATATAGATATGGGGGCAACTTAAGTTTTGAATATTTTAAAAATAAAAATGGAAATGTTGAAGACCCAACTTACAACGAAAACACTCAATTTAATTTTGTGTGGAATCATAGAATAGATCCAAAAGCTAGGCCAAATGTAAATTTTTCGGCCAATGTAAATTTGGTAAGTGCTAATTATTATTCACAAAATAGCTTTAATAAAAATAATTTAGGCTTTGCAAACACTATCACTTCAGGCGTGTCTTATAGCAAATCTTTTGCAAAAGGCAAATACAACCTTTCAACAAACACACGTATTTCACAAAACACCCAAACAAGAAATCTTTCAATAACATTACCCGATGTAACATTTACTGTGAGTAGCTTTCAACCGTTTAAACCAAAATGGAAAGCTACTGCAGACAAATGGTATGAAAATATTAGTACAAACTATTCGGGAAGTGCAAGTGGAACCATTTCAACAAAAGACTCTCTACTTTTTAAAGATAGAACGCAGAGTCAATGGATAAACTTTCTAGACACTACCTATAGGTACAGCATCAATCATGCTATTCCGCTTCAAACTTCTTTTAAATTATTTAAGTATTACACACTTTCTACTTCTATTAATTACAGAGAAAGCTGGACTTTTCAAACTATTAGAAAAGATATAGAAGATACAGGTGAAATGCGAAATCAGATTGTAACTCGTAAAGTAAAAGAATTTGGTCGAGCATATAGTTTTGGCTCAAGTGCTAGTTTAAGCACTCGCTGGTATGGGCAAATAAACTTTAGCAAAGGGAAAATTGCAGCTATTAGGCACGTTATAAACCCTAATTTTGGATTCAGTTTTACACCCGATTTTGGTGATGCCATGTGGGGTATGTACAAAACCTACAAAGACTCAACGGGCAAAGAATATAAATATTCGATATTTGAAGGTACTGGTGCCAATGCCCCTGGTATGGGCAAGCAAGGCAATATCACTTTTGGGTTTGATAACAACATAGAATTAAAAGTGCGCAGAGGAAAAGATACTGCCATGAAAGAAGAAAAGATTAAACTGTTTGAGTCGATTAGTTTAAATGGTTCTTATAATATTTTTGCAGATTCAATGCGATTTAGCACCCTTAGTTTTAATGCTTTCACCACCATATTTAAAAATGTTCAACTAAGGTTTAACTCTACAGTTGACCCTTATGTGAATGTAGTAGTAAATAAAGCTGCCTATAATACCATTAATGTGGTAAGGGTAAATAGGCTATACATTAATGAATATGGCATATTAGGAAGGATAACAAATGCCAATATAGGAGCAAGTTTCTCGATGGGTCCCGAAACTTTTAAATCGTTGCAAAATCATAAAACCGAGCGAAACAAAGAGATGGAAAAAATGGGGTATGCTGTTTTTTACATCCCTTGGAGCATGGCATTTAACTATACTTTAAGTTATAATGCAAACGCAAGTTACTCAACCTATCCCCAAAATCAATATGTACAAACATTGGGCTTTAGTGGATCGGTAACCCCTACTAAAAACTGGAACATGGGCTACTCAAGTGGGTACGACTTTGTAAATCACAAAATATCTTCATTGTCAATTGACTTAAAACGAGACCTACATTGCTGGATGTTTACTTTCAATTGGATGCCTATTGCCCCTAGTGGTTATCAATATTTCATTTTCGAGATTAGAGCAAAAGCCAGTATGTTGCAAGATTTAAAACTACCTCCTCGCAGAAGAGAGTGGTTTGATAGGAAAATTTAGTGATGGGAACAGTTAGCTTTTACCAAGATTTAATATTGTGCCAATGTTTTTGGCAAATAATCTATGATAAATTTAGTTTGATCTGCATAGACCTATGTTTGTCTATGATGGACCAACAATAGTTCAAGGTAGACGAACATTAGTCTAAGATGGACTAATCTAATACCTCAATGCTTTCTAGCCAATCATTCATTTCATCAAAATCTTTAATGCCAGGTTTTTCTTCCATTCCTCCTGATATATTTAAAGCAAAGGGATGATAAGTGCTTAAAACATGTTGGGTGTTTGATGCATTAAGAGGTAAGCCCCATATTATTTTGTTTTTATGACACAACTCGATGAGGCAACTAAAATCAGAAAGCTCTACTTTGCTTGTCGAGAATAAATGAAAAGCAAAAACAACTTGGGCATATTTTTCTATTTCGTTTTTTAAGCTTTCGCAGTCATTGGCAGTCAAATCAATTTTTTTAATGATAGGTTTATTAAGTGTAGTTAACTCGTTTGGTCGCCATTGGTTGTTAATTTCTAACAAGTCAATATTCAGCAGTTCGCTAATGTCGTTTATCTCAACAAAAGTTTGATTGCCAAACTCGGCCACTACCAAACTACCACTTGTCCATTCAAATATTTCTTTTGCTTTTATGGGCGGTATATAATTGACATCGTTTGTATTAAAGCAAAAACCTATATAATCAATGCCCATAGCTGCAGCATACCTAGCATCGCTCAAGTTGGTTATGTTTGATAATTTAATTTTAGTTTGGTACATGTTGATGCTAAATAAAGGCTACAAAAATCAATCTTTTCTTTTATAAATAGGCACATTGCTACATGCCTCGCCATACATAAGGCTTTTAACTATTGGCAATAATTTGTTTGCTATTTCAACGAAGGCACTCACAGGGACATTCTTTTCTGAACAACCTTTTACAATCACCCTTTTATCCCTTAACTCTTCGATATTAATTTTTGAAAGAGCATCTAAATACAGGGTTGATTCAAGTGCAGATAAATCGCCAAAGATAAACCTATTGGCAAAAGGCTGAACGGCTTTAGCCAAAAGCATATAAGCCCATGTGGGCACAATGGCATCAGCCGAGCAAGTAAAAGCAATGTTTTTGTCTTGATATTTTGTCCAGTCGTGCTGCTTAATATACTCACGAAAATCTTTCTCACGTAAAATCATTTCACGAAACAATAGAGGCTTCATATCAAACAGAATGCGTTCGCCATGTTGGTAGTAATCTTCCAAATTCAAGGTTATTATGCCACTAGAATTCACTTTGTTTTCTATCTCTAAAATATCGTCCATGTTTTTTAAAAAGATTATTTTATTTCGCTCACTTTTATAGTATTGGTTCTAGACCTTTCTATAATGGGCATACTAGCCGTATTTATAACCAAATCGCCAGCATGAATGAATCCATTTGCTTTCAAAGTGTCATTTACATCTTGAATGCTATCATCGGTACTTTCAAAGCCACTGTATAAAAAACCTCTAACACCCCAAACCAAACTCAAGGTGTTTATTAAACGGGGATTTGTAGTAAAAATAAAGATACTTGCTTTGGGGCGATACGAAGAGAGTTTGTAGGCAGAATACCCCGAAAAAGTCATACCCACAATGGCGTTGGCTTTCATGTGGTCTGAAATTCTAACGGCAGTAAAACATATTTCATCCGAAAAAAATGTACTTGAATTTATATTAGGTCTTGTTCCTTTAAAATAAGGGGCATTTGTTTTAGTTTCAACTTCAAATATTGTTTTTCTCATGGCTCTAACCGCCAAAATAGGATAAGCACCAACAGAGGTTTCGGCACTCAACATTACAGCATCTGCACCATCCATCACAGCATTAGCTACATCATTTACTTCTGCTCTAGTGGGTACAGCACTTGTTATCATGCTTTCCATCATTTGAGTAGCAATAATTACAGGTTTAGAACATTCAATACATTTTTTAACAATCATTTTCTGTATAACAGGAACCTGTTCCATTGGCATCTCAACCCCTAAGTCTCCACGAGCCACCATTACCCCATCGCTTACAGATATAATTCTGTCAATACAAGCAACCGCTTCAGGCTTTTCAATTTTGGCTATAACCCGAGGTTTCCAATCATTCATTTCGATAATATTTTTCAAGAAAATAACATCGGCCTCGGTTCTAACAAACGATAAGCCAACCCACTCTACTTTATTCTCTATTCCAAATTTCAAATCGTCTAAATCCTTTTGCGTCATGCTAGGAATAGAAAGCTTGGTATCTGGCAAATTGAATCCTTTTTTATTTGACAGCCAGCCTCCAACTATAACTTCGGCTTTGATAAGGTTTTTCTTATTTGTTTCAGTTACTCTTAACTCAATTTTACCATCATCTAAAAGTATTCTTTCGCCCGGTGCTACATCGTTAGGTAACGATTCGAAATTGATAAAAATTCGATTAGCCGTACCTATAAATTTTTCAGTAGTTACATCAATAATTTCGCCTTTGATTAATTCAACTTTGCCATTTTCCATTTCTCCAACACGCAATTTCGGACCTTGCAAATCAAGCAAAATGGCCACATTTGTTCCCAAATCAACGTTAAGCTGATTGATGGTATTAATTACTTTCTGATGATCATCGTAGCTGCCATGAGAAAAATTAAGCCTACAAACATCTACTCCTTCTTCAAATAATATTTTAAGATTTTCGTAACTGCTGCATGCTGGCCCCATAGTAGCAACAATTTTGGTGCGGTTAAATTCCTTTCTTATTTTCGAGTTGGATGTAATATCTTTCATGTTAAATGATAGTGTATATGAACTTGTGTTTTGGTATAAAACAGAACAAGCCAAATGAAGTCGCAAGGTATGATTTTAAGTGTAAGAGGCAATAATGAAAGTTAACTTAACTGTAAGTTAATAAAAAAGGCTGTCAAAATATTTTGACAGCCTTTTTTATTCTATAGAGTATATTTATTTAGCAAAATTAACCGATCTTCTTTCTCTGATAACCGTTATTTTAATCTGTCCTGGGTATGTCATTTCAGTTTGGATACGAGTAGATAAATTTAATGAGATTAGCTCTGCTTGTTCATCACTAATCTTATCGCTTTCTACCATCACACGCAATTCACGACCTGCTTGTATTGCGAATGCTTTCTCAACCCCATTAAAACTCATAGCCATGTTTTCTAGATCTTTCAATCGCTTCATATAGTTTTCACTATCTTCACGTCTTGCTCCTGGTCTTGCTCCGCTAATGGCATCACAAGCTTGAATTATTGGTGATATCATAGATGTCATTTCTACCTCATCATGATGCGCTCCAATGGCATTCACTACTTCCGGATGCTCTTTATATTTTTCGGCTAGTTTCATTCCTAACAATGCGTGTGGTGTTTCAGCATCATCATCAGGTACTTTTCCGATATCATGCAACAAACCAGCACGTTTAGCCAATTTTACATTTAGGCCAAACTCTGCTGCCATAGTAGCACATAAATTAGCTACCTCGCGACTATGCTGCAATAAGTTTTGACCATAACTTGAACGGTAACGCATTCTTCCAACCATTCTTATCAATTCAGGGTGCAAACCATGAATTCCTAAATCAATAGCGGTACGCTCGCCTATTTCTACTATCTCTTCTTCAATTTGTTTTTTTGTTTTGTTTACTACCTCCTCGATACGAGCAGGGTGAATTCGACCATCAGCAACCAAACGGTGCATTGATAGACGGGCTATCTCGCGTCTGATTGGGTCGAAACAAGAAAGAATAATTGCCTCTGGTGTGTCATCTACAATAATCTCAACACCAGTGGCTGCTTCTAAAGCACGGATATTTCTACCTTCTCTACCAATAATTCGACCTTTCATTTCATCATTGTCAATATTAAAAACTGACACTGAATTTTCGATGGCATGCTCGGCTGCTGTTCTTTGAATAGTGCTTAAAACAATTTTCTTAGCTTCTTTACTTGCCGTTAATTTAGCTTCATCTACAATCTCTTTAATACGGCTTAATGCTTCCGTTTTGGCTTCCTCTTGAAAAGTTTCAACCATTTGGTTTTTAGCCTCTGCTGCTGTTAGTCCTGCAATTTTTTCAAGCTGTTTCACTTGATTTTGAACTATTTTATCAACCTCAGATTGTTTAGACTTAACCGTTTCTAATTGGCTGTTCAGCGATTGTTTCACTGATTCAAGCTCTTGGTCTTTTTTGATTGCAGCGTCTGTTTTTTGCTTCAGCGTATTTTCCATTTGCTTCAGCTTGTTCTCGTTTTGAATGATTTGTGCATTGCGAGATTGCACTTCTTTTTCATGTTCAGCTTTTAGAGACAAGAATCTTTCTTTCGCCTCAAGCATTTTGTCTTTTTTTGTAATCTCAGCTTGTGTTTCGGCATCTTTTATTATTCTGTCTGCTTTGCTTTTTAACATGCTATTGTTTAACACAAACATGGCAGTAATACCTCCTCCAAATGCTAACATTACAAAAATTACTACTAAGTAAATTTCCATTATGGTATAAAATTAATTAATGATACAAAATTTGCAATGAATTGAATCATCTGCAAATACAACAATTGCTGTTGCAAGGGAGGCCTTAACTAGTTTGTACGTCTTTCAGCAGCTCGTTTAACTGAGCCAATTGGGTATCTATTTGCTTATCGGTGTGCTGCATTTGCACGATAAGCTTTTCATATTGAGTAGCGATTTCAATAGCAAACATGGCTAGTCCGTCTTGATAATCGCGCAATGAAAATTGCTCTGCGTAGCTTTGCAATTTATCATTCACCAATTTGCCTGCTGCCCTCACCACTTCCTCGTCATCAGTACTGATTTCAAGAGGGTAAATGCGTCCGGCTATATTTATATTTACTG
>CAIVPY010000374.1 GCA_903907885.1 uncultured Bacteroidota bacterium | reverse complement strand
TCATATCATATTGAATGTTTGTTTGACTTATGGCTGTATTATATATCCTAACCTCATCTATTGAACCATTTGTGTAATCGCCATTTGCTCCATAAGAACCTATATAAGCTCCTGAGTTAATAGTAGGCAAACTTGTGTTTGCACTATTTCTTTGAGCCACCAATTGCCCATCTACATAACTTCTGAACCCATTGGTGGTATTCTTCTGCCACGTCATAGCAATGTGATGCCACCTGCCATCATAAACGCTTGAAGGTATAGCTATACCTGAAGTTCCACCATCGGTAGATATGATGTGTTGCATGCCATAACCAGCTACAATATACCCATTTGCATTTTGAATACGTACTGCCGAAAGCAAACTTGTTCCTTTAAACCAATACTCAATGGAAATTCCATTGTTGGATGATAGGGTTGTAGCTGTAGCTAAGCCATTTGGAAGAACTACATAATCATTTGTACCATCAAATTTGAGTACATTACCCGGTTGTTGAGCAAACACGCTTGTATGAAAAATCAAGCTAAAAAGAATGAAATGGAATAATTTTAATCCATAAAAATTTTTCCTGTCTTTGTAAAATATACCCATAGTAATTGATAATTATTTTGAGTACTAATTTTTTAAAAAAGAAACGGATTAGGACAAAAAAAGTATCAAATGTTATAAAACAGGCACAAAAGAACAGTTATCAGGTATTAAAATATTTTATAAGGGCAAAAGGATCGTATAAGGTTGATTTAAAACAACACTTTTTACAAAGTTAACTTAGCGTTTTGATTCGGCTTAATAAGTCATCTCTGTAGTTTCGTCCTAATGGAAGTTGGTGATTATTTACCATAACATATTCACTATTTATTTCGGCAAGATGAAATGGATTAATACAAAATCCTCTATGTATTCTAACAAAATTATATTGCTTTAATTGATTAAATAGGCTTTCTAAACTACATCGTATTAAAAACTCCCGCCCTTTTGAAGTATATATTTTCATCATCTTACCATCTGCTTCAAAATGTGAAATATCCTGAATGTCCACTTTGTAGTATTTCCTATCTAGTTTAATAAAAAAACTATCAGATAATATATTTAATTTTTCGTCTTCTTTGTTACTAATATTATTAGAGGAATTCAACGCGGTTTCTATTGCCGCATATATATCTTCTGATGTAAATGGTTTGATTAAGTATGCATTAGGATGTGTAAGTTTAGCTTGGTCTATTGTTGATTTATCGGCATTACTTGTAAGAAAAATAAATGGAATGTGTACGTTATCGTGTATGTATTGTCCTATTTCTATTCCTTCGTGTTTACCATTTAAATTAATATCCAATATAGCCATATCCACATCATGACTTTCTAATAAATGAATGGCATCCTTTGTGGAATCTATAGGGTCGAAAGGTTCATAACCCAAATCCTCTAGCATGAGTTTAAGATTACGGCCTATAATAAATTCATCTTCTACTATTAGTATCTTAATGTTTTCCATATTGCAACTAACCATTCAATTATACTAAGATTTTTAGAAATTATCAAATACCAATAGTGTCCTAAACGTTTTAGCATTTGACAATGTGTTGCGAAAATACAGCATATTAGGATTGTAAAATTCATTTTTCAAAAAGAACCCCTTGTAAATTATTTATAGAAGTTGAATCGCTGTAAGGTTCAAATGG
>CAIVPY010000373.1 GCA_903907885.1 uncultured Bacteroidota bacterium | reverse complement strand
TAAAAAATAATGTGATTTTTGATGGTAGAAACATTTATGAAGTTGCGGAGATGGAAGAACTAGGTTTTGATTATTACTGTATAGGAGTGAAAACTATTTAATTGAAGTCTTAAAAATCATATCAGTATAAACATGAAAAATAAACGTATATTAATAACAGGAGCTGCCGGATTTCTTGGTTCTCACCTTTGTGATAGATTTATAGCTGAGGGATTCGATGTAATAGGGATGGACAACCTTATAACAGGAGATTTAAAAAACATTGAGCATCTTTTTAAACTTAAACAATTTGAATTCTACCATCATGATGTAAGTAAGTTTATTCATGTTCCAGGCAAGCTAGATTATATTTTGCATTTTGCTTCACCAGCAAGTCCTATTGATTATTTAAAAATCCCAATACAAACATTAAAAGTGGGATCATTAGGAACACACAATTGCTTAGGTTTAGCTTTAGAAAAAAAAGCTAGAATTCTAGTTGCATCAACTTCTGAAATATATGGAGACCCAACCGTACACCCTCAAACTGAAGAGTATTGGGGAAATGTAAATACAGTAGGGCCACGAGGTGTGTATGATGAAGCAAAACGATTTCAAGAATCTATCACCATGGCATATCATACTTTTCACGGTTTAGAAACAAGAATTATTAGAATTTTTAACACATATGGACCAAGGATGAGACTGAATGATGGAAGGGTTTTACCTGCTTTTATCGGTCAGGCATTGCGTGGAGAAGACTTAACAATGTTTGGTGATGGTTCTCAAACCCGTTCATTCTGTTATGTAAGCGATCTGGTTGAAGGTATCTATCGTTTGTTGATGAGTGATTATGCATATCCTGTTAATATAGGAAACCCTAACGAAATAACTATAAAAGAGTTTGGTGAAGAAATTTTAAAATTAACAGGCTCAAATCAGAAATTAATCTCGTTACCATTGCCTGTAGATGATCCAAAACAACGCAGACCAGATATTACAAAAGCAAAAGAACTTTTGGGATGGGAACCAAAAGTATCAAGAGCTGAAGGCTTAAAAATCACTTATGATTATTTTAAGTCATTACCTCAAGAAGAGTTGTTTAAAAAAGAACATCGTTCTTTCGCAAGAAAGCACTCATAAATATTTATTATTGGTTTAGGAAAGGCGTATGTATTATAATACGCCTATTTTTCTTTAAAAAAAAATAGCTTGCTTGTTAATACTAATTATACATATTTGCCAACAGACTTAACTAAAATTAAAATGACAGTCACAAAGAAAAAAAAAATTAGATTAGAATATGCAGTTCGTACATCTCCTGCATTATTGTTTAATTATATAAGTAGTCCTTCGGGCCTAAGTAATTGGTTTTGTAGTGATGTTGATGTGTATAATAATCAATTTAAATTTAAATGGGATTCTGAAGAAAATATTGCCGAATTAATAAAAAAAGTAAATAATAAATTAATTCGATTTAGGTGGTTAGAAAGCAAACCTGATGAATATTTTGAGTTTGAAATTATTGTTGATGAATTAACAACTGATGTTGCATTGGTAATTACAGATTTTGTTATGCCGGAAGATGAGAAAAATGTGAGCTCTCTTTGGGAATCTCAAATTCATGATTTGAAAGCATCGCTTGGTGCTTAATTATTTTTTATATTTTTTAGTTTAAGGTATTTAGGGGGCGTTGATTTTTCAACGTCCTTTTTTGGTATATAAGGGACAATTTTTTTCTATATTATCTCAGAATTATTCTTTTAAAGTGTTTATCAACTTTAATTTTTATAGTTCCAACTGCAAAATTTCTTTCTGTTAATCTATGTGTTTTCCCATCTACAACATACTCTTTTGCTTCAAATGGAATTCCATGAAAAACAACCTTGTATGAAGTGTATGTAGTTTCGAATCCTTGCTCTATTTGATGAGCTAATATAAAATCTCTTTGTTTGCCTGTAGTATAAAACTTATTAATGTTTTGATACCCAATTTTATACCCATAATTATCTCCAGCATCTTCATAAAGGTAACTCAACACATTGCTTTCTTTACTAAAATAAACGTGTAATGTTAATTCACTCACCTCAATCTCGCCAACATATTGCATTTTAGGATTATAAGGGATAACAGCTCCACCTTTAATAATTACAGGAATACGGTCGATTGGACAAGAAATAACATGTTCTTTTCCTCCTCTGTATTCATGGTCGTTCCACCAATTATACCAAGTGCCTTTTGGAAGATAAACAGTTCTTTCGTTTTGTCCAGGATGTAAAACAGGACAAACTATAATACTATCTCCATATCCAAATTCATCCATTCTAAAATGAGTTTCAGGGTCGTTCTGATCCAAATATACCAAAGGGCGAATAATTGGAGTACCTTGTGAATTGTTTTGCCAAAATGCAGTATATAGATAGGGTAGTAATTGATAACGTAAATGAATAAATTTTTTGATAATAAATTCATATTTGTTTCCAAAACTCCATGGTTCTTGTTCTCCTAGCGTATCAGTTCGACTATAATGGGTGCGAAAGAAAGGATGAAATGCAGCAAGTTGAATCCAGCGAGTATACAATTCCCCGTCAGGATTTCCAATAAAACCGCCTACATCACTTCCACAAAAACTAATGCCACTTATGTTTAATCTTTGGCATTGTACATTGGCTATCCAAAGATGTTCCCAGGATGATTGGTTGTCTCCTGTCCATACACTTGAGTAGCGTTGTATTCCACTGTAACATGATCGTGTAATTACAAATGGTCTGTTGGGCATCATATATCGTTTGATTCCATTTGTAGTGGCACGAGTCATTTGCATACCATATATATTGTGAGCTTTACGATGACTGCATGGGTCACCATCATAATCATGTCTCACATCTTCGGGAAATGTACCAATTTCGAAAACTGCAGGTTCGTTCATATCATTCCAAACGCCTCTTACACCTGCTTCGATCAAGCCTTTAAATAAACTGCTCCACCATTCACGTACTTTAGGATTGGTAAAATCTGGAAAATGACATTTCCCAGGCCAAACATCTCCTTCCATCAATGTTCCATCAGCACGTTTACAGAAATAATCATTTTGACTGCCTTCTTTCCAAACCAAATAATCTTTATCTATTTTTATTCCTGGGTCTATAATTACAATGGTTTTAAAACCATCATTTGAAAGGTCGCTTATCATTTTTTTAGGATCAGGAAAATACTCTTTACTCCAAGTAAAACATCTAAAACCCTCCATATAATCAATGTCTAAATAGATAGCATCGCAAGGTATTTTACGTTTACGAAATTCATTAGCCACTTCTTTAACTCTACTTTCAGGAAAGTAACTCCACTTGCATTGGTGATATCCTAAACTCCACAATGGAGGCATTTCTGGGCGGCCAGTTAATAAACTGTATTGTTCAACTACATTTAACAAATTAGGACCATAAATAAAATAATAATTCATTTCCCCACCACGAGCCCAAAAACTCAAAGTGTCAGAGTTTCCTTTTCCAAAATCAAAAATTGTTCTAAAGCTATTGTCGAAAAACACACCGTATCCTTTGTCTTTATGAAGTCCCATATAAAATGGTATATTTTTATATAGAGGGTCTTGATCTTTTTGAAATCCATAAACATCAGCACCATAATTTTCAAAATATTTACCTCTTAAATTTAATTCAGTTGGTTTATCGCCCATACCAAAAAAGGCTTCATCTTTTTGTATTTTTTTACTGCAATAATTTATCTTTCCACCTTTTTGTAGATAGTGTTGCCAATGGAATCCTGCGTCATCTTCTAATATTATACCACCTGACTTATCATATATATTAATCTTTAAATTTTCTTTCGAAATGGTTACAAATACACTTAAAGTTGAAATGATATAATTTGTTAGCGTTTCATTAAATTCCAAGTTTACAATCCTTTCTTGAAAATATTTGCTAACAGAATAACTAAAATCTCTTTGGAAAAAACCATCTGCAGCATACCTAAATCTTATGATTTTATCACTTAGAACTTTTACTTCTAGTATAGTATCGATTGTATGAAAATAGAAAAAATTTCCTTCAACACTTACATTGGTAATATCATGTGGGTAGTATTTTATTGAATACTTTGATTGTGATGTCATAAAAAATAATTTTGTTTAGTTTAAAATTTTTTCTCAAATTGTGCAATAAAAATAATTCTAAAGTATTAGAATAAAAATAATAAGTTATCCATAATTTATATTGCTTTGAATTTCAGACCTCGAGTGTTAATGTTTGGGTGGGAGTTTCCTCCTGTTATAAGTGGTGGGCTGGGTGTTGCTTGCTTAGGTCTTTGTAAGGCAATGTCGCCTTTGGCCGACCTTAAAATGATTATTCCAAAAAGTGTTCCTGATTTTAAAATTCCTAATATTGACCTTATTGGTCTCAATACATTGACTAGGGAACAACTTAAAGAGCTTTTCAAAATAGAACAATATGTAGGTTATGGTAGCACTCATTATATTTCGAGTGGTATGCAACCCTATGGTTCAGTAGGGAATGACGAATTTATTAGTCAAAAATTTTATAATGTGTATCATGAAGATGTACAACCTTTTGAAATTGATGCTTTGTATGCTGGAGATGTAATAAAAAAAGCTATTGAATTTTCTCGCATATCGGTTCAATATGGTCTCAAACAAAATTTTGATGTAATACATGCTCACGATTGGATGACATTTCTGCCAGCTATGGAGTTAAAAATAAAAACAGGAAAACCCTTGGTTTTACATGTTCATTCTACCGAATATGACAGATGTGGCGAAGGGAGTAAAAACTGGGTGTATGATTTAGAGAAAAAAGCGATGGAAATGGCCGATAGAGTTATTACAGTGAGTAGATACACAGGATATGTTTGCGAAAAATATTATGGAATACCTGAATACAAAATTAAGCCAGTACATAATGGTGTTGAAGCCATAAATAAAACCATTAGAAAAAGAAGATTTGATGGAAAATTGGTCATATTCTTTGGTAGAATAACGATGCAAAAAGGACCAGAGTATTTTGTTGAAGCAGCAAGAATTGTTTTACAACATCATCCAGATGTTATGTTTGTTATGGCAGGTAGCGGTGATTTACATAAACCCCTGATTGAAAAAATTGCTAGATATAAATTAGGCCACAAATTCTTTTTCCCTGGTTTTTTAAATAAACAAAAATTAAACGATTTGTTAGCTGTTACAGATGTGTATTGTATGCCAAGTGTTAGTGAACCTTTTGGTTTAAGTGCTGTTGAAGCTGTTCAATACGGAATTCCAACAATAATGAGTAAAACATCTGGTGCTGGAGAGGTTTTAAGCAGTGCATTGAAAATTGATTTTTGGGATACTCAAAAACTAGCTCAATACATTATTGCTTCTATAGATTACAAAGGATTAAGAGACGAAATGATTGAAAAATCTGATACTGATTTAAAAGATATAACATGGGAAAATACTGCTAAGAAAGTGTTAAGTATTTATAATGAAATAATTAAATAGTAGTAGTAATTTTCAATTAGGAATTACTAATTGAGAATGTTAACAAAACCTTTACTTATTCCAATTTTTGAATGGGTTGGGGAATAGGATAAATAGAATTAGAAATTAAAATAATAAACGTTGAAATGACTTGAAAAAATTATAACAACTATTTACTTACAACTAACAATTAAAAATTATGCCATCAATTTGTTTTTATTTTCAAGTACACCAACCTTATAGATTAAAAGAATACACTTTTTTTGATATAGCTAATAATCATAATTATTTTGATGATATTAAAAATAAACAAGTACTAGACAAAGTAGCTGATAGGTGTTATTTACCCGCCAATAATTTAATGTTGGAGTTAATCGAAAAATATAATGGGGATTTTAAAATCAGCTATTCTATTAGTGGCGTTGCATTAGAACAATTTGAAACTTGGCGACCTGATGTACTTGAAAGTTTTAAAAAACTAGCTAAAACCGGTTGTGTTGAGTTTATTTCCGAAACCTATTACCATTCTTTAGCCTTTGTTTTTAGCAAAGATGAGTTTAAACGTCAGGTAGAAAAACACAGCGCTTTATTAAAAAAACATTTCAATTACGAAGCAAAAGTTTTTAGAAACACCGAACTTCAATACAACAATGAACTCGCTAAGTTTATTGAAAACATGGGCTACAAAGGGATTATATGTGAAGGAGTTGATGGAATATTAGATGGAAGATCACCTAACTTTTTATATAAAGCACCTAATGTATCAATGATTAAATCATTGTTAAAAAACTATAAATTGAGTGATGATATAGCCTTTAGGTTTAGTAATCGTTCTTGGGAAGAATGGCCACTAACTGCTGAAAAATTTGCTTCGTGGGTTCATCCTATTGCTGGATGTGGAGAAACAATAAATTTATTTATGGATTATGAAACTTTTGGTGAACATCAGTGGGCAGAAACTGGCATTTTCGAATTTATGAGGTACTTACCTCAACATATTTTAAAACATAAAGACTTTACTTTTAACACTCCATCCGAAATTGTGACTAAATACGAAACTAAAGGTATTTATGATTGTCATAATTTAACAAGTTGGGCTGATTCTGAGCGTGATTTGTCTGCTTGGTTGGGCAATCCAATGCAGGACGAATCAATTGAAAAGATTTATGCCATTGAAAAAGAAGTTTATGACACTGAAGATATATTTTTGATTGATGTTTGGCAAAAAATGCTAACAAGCGACCATTTCTATTATATGTGTACCAAGTTTTGGAGTGATGGAGATGTTCATAAATATTTTAGCCCTTATGATAGCCCTTATGATGCTTATATTTTTTATATGAATTGCATAAGTGATTTTGTGCATCAACTTAAAAAGAGAAAAATGATACTCTAATATTGTAACCTACTTTTTGCAGAATTCAAATGCAATTGTTAATTTATTATTCAATAAATAAAAATATTTATAGCTAAAGTAAAGACGTTTTGATTTGAATTTTTTTCTGACTATTTACAAAAGTTATTCGCTAAGTCTGATTACAGAAATAATATTAACTATTACTTTTTCCAAGATATATTTATAAATCTATTCTTC
>CAIVPY010000372.1 GCA_903907885.1 uncultured Bacteroidota bacterium | reverse complement strand
TCTTTGTCTAGTATTTCTATGAAATTCGTCTCCAAAAAATGTTTCTGGATCATCATCAACGGGAAGTCCAGCTTTCAAATCAGCTAAATCAATTCCATCAAGATATCGATGATCTGAATGTGGTCTCTTAACTCCCCTAACCAAAGCAGCACCAGAACCATCATCCTCAAATTGTTCCAAAAATTCTCTATCAGACTTTTCTATTTGCATATCATTACCTTCCTTATCAACGAATAGAGGTTCCACTAATGGATAACGGGGGCCTAATTTTTGCATCGATTGCTGTCTTAATGGCATGCTTCTGTGAGGGTGAAATATATTATGGTGTGGAGGATGAAGAATACCCCCTGACAATCCGGTTCTCAAATTATGCGTTTGCAAAGCGTTTTCTAAAAGTAATCGTTCGTACTCTGTTAGATTACCTTGAACTGCAATAGGAGGAGGAGGAGGCTGTGTTTGAGGAGGTGGGATAAAGGTTTTCCTTACGAATTTATAAGTATCTGGAGATATTGTATCGGTGAAACTCTTAAAATTTTGAAATATTTCAGGTAGTTTATCTGGTACTAAGTTTTGGTAGATATCTTTGAAGAAATCCCAAAAAGGACCTTGTTCATGATGAGAGCATTGTATATGATTTATACCAGTATCATAATCATTTTTTTTATACCTATGTCTAAGGTTGATATATTGGCCACCTATATTTTCTAAAAAATAACCACTAGGATGTTCAACAACAATGCAATCAACTAATGTCAAAATAAATTGATGAATTGAAAGCATTTGTGTTGTTGCATTAGTATCATACCATATATTTTTGTCTTTTTCAAGAGGATTTGATGTTGGGGTTCCTTTGATACAATTAGTTGTGCCGTAATTTAATGTAGTTGTATCATTACAAAGTCCATAATCTGCCATCCAAAGGTGAAAACCTCCATTGTTGGTATTTCTATAAAGAATATTTTCGGCTTTTATATCACTGTGATACTTTTCTGCAAAAGTAAACATGTAATCCATTGCTCTAGTCAATTGCACAACAATGAGTAACCATGCCTTTGGTAGGTGTGTATTATTAAAACAAATTTCATCCTCTCTTTCGACAATAAATTCTTCGATCAGATCTCTTAGATCTCCATCTGCAGGAGTTGAAAGAATACATGGAATATTATAATCTACGTGAATAATAGGATGCCAATGTGTATAACCAGGATGTTTTTTGATATACTCCAACTCATTAATAATTCGTATATAATCATCATGTTGGATTCGTTTATGTACTAATCCAGCATGAGTTAAGTGTTGATTATTTGACTTACGATATCTGTAAATAGGCGGCTGAATAATGGCTTCAGTATTTGAGCACTCTTTTTTTATTTCTTCAATAGCCTCATCCATTTCAACTTTTGAAAATAATTGAAGGTAATCTAAAAAAACATCTGTAAGTTTCTTTCCTTCAATATTTACTCCTAAACGATTTAATAATACTTCAAGTTTTTTTGGTAATTTGATAACCATGGCTTGATCACCGTGTTTCATTTGATATTGACACTTGTATGTCACACCAAAGGATCCGTTACCCAATTTAGCACCAATAGTCACATTTCTCATCAAATTAATAAAATGCAAATTATTTTGATTATGATATTCCTTATGCATT
>CAIVPY010000371.1 GCA_903907885.1 uncultured Bacteroidota bacterium | reverse complement strand
TATCTAACATATATGGTTGTATTAAGACTTGAAGCCCTAGAAGTATTTAAATTCAAACTTGTAACAGGATTAGTAAACATTGAATCAAGTGACAATTGAAAATTAGATAATGATGAACTATTTGATTGAAGCAAAGCAACTTTTACGGTATCAGTTAATTGAGTTGCTGAAATATATAGAGGATATGACAAAGATGGAGTACCTGCAATCGTATTAATATAAGGATATTGTATTTGAGAACCACCAGCGGCAGTCACTAAGCCTGGAGCAACTTCAATCATTGGCGTTGAATTTCCGTTCAACATGATTGATATTGGGTCAATTCCAGTTGAAGTTAAAGTTAATGTTCCATTATCAACTGAACCTGTTCCAGTATATTTAATATATATCGTTGTGTTTGATATTTTACCCGATACTTGATTTAAAACCAAAGTAGATGCAAAACCCGAAATGGCATTGTTTGATACTTGAAAATTGGTTGGCGCATTAATTGTTAAGTTACTGGTTAAGTTTTTACCACTTACAAGAAAAGATTTAATTGAATTTGAATTGAAACTTAAAGAGCTAACATTTACATTCACATAAGGTGATGCTGGAGCAACACAAGTTCCATTAATGGCTATGTTTAATGCATTAAATTCAGTTGGTGTTTTTGTAGATGACAAAACTAAAAACCCATTGATATTTCCTGCTGTGCTTCTATTTAATCTTACAAAAACCGATGTATCAGCTGCTGTTAATCCTTTAGTAAATGAAGCAGCCCAGCCAGAAGTTCCATTTGCTGACACTTCAAATCCAGCAGGTGCAGTTACCAATACACCAGATGTAAGCGCAGTTGATTTAACTACAATCATTTTGCTTGCAGATGGGGTTCCTAAATTTTGATTAAAACTTGGAAAGAAAGTTGGGTTAGCTGAAATAGATGGTCTTACTACCAATGCAACTCTTGGATGTTGGAAGCTTGAATTACCATAGAACTTACTTGAAGTTCCAGTTAATGTAAAATCACAAACAGTATAATCCAATTGACTTAAAGCACCATTACTTGTTCCACTATAGTCAGGATGTGAAATATCAGCAGTACTTACAACTAAAATAGAAGTATCATTTCCAGTAGGGCCTGTATAATTATATATTGAAACAGCTGGACCATTCATCATCCAATTTTTCATATTTCCTAATCCAGTCCAAGGAGTGGCACCTACAGGCCAAACATTAGCACCACTAGGATAATTTGAGCTAACAAACTTTACATTGGTAGAACCACTTTGAAATTCATTTGAAATGATAGAATTATTTCTGATACACAATTCATCATTTGAAGCTCTGGTTTGAACTGAAGGTGCTAAGTTTCCTACATTAGGCAAATTGATTTCTGTAGCATATCCCCAAGCAATAGAGTTAAAAACGCCAGTTGCTGCATTGGTTCTGATTCTGTATTGCTCGCCTATTCGTTGCTGCCACAATGTATTTAAGGCTGATTTATTAGCACCTGGGTGTTGAGGACCTACCAATGTCATGTTAGAGATTGTAGGAGCAGTTGTTGGAAGTGGTGCAGTGATGTTAGGATTAACCGCTGACG
>CAIVPY010000370.1 GCA_903907885.1 uncultured Bacteroidota bacterium | reverse complement strand
GCTGTACAAAAATGTACTTGTCCTTGCTTGTATTGAAAAACATTATTGAAGGTATAATTCGTCCAAAGCATATAACCTGCGCTTGAGTGCACCACTCCTTTTGGCTTTCCTGTTGAACCAGATGTATATAGAATAAATAATGGGTCTTCCGCATCCATTTCTTCAGCAGGAAAACTCACTACACCATCTTTTTCAACCTGGTGTTCGGCAAATTCCATTTCATCTTCCCACCAAACGTCACGTCCTTTTATCATCGAAACGGGAGTACGTGTGCGTGTATAAACTATTACTTTTTTTATGGTCTTGTTACCAATCAAAGCATCATCAATAACACTTTTAAGTTGAATAACCTTATCACCACGAAATGCACCATCGCAGGTTACAATAAACTCAGCTTGTGCATCATCTAATCTATCCGCAATACTTTGAGCTGAAAAACCTCCAAAGATAACGCTGTGAATAGCACCAATTCGGGCACAACCTAATACGGCATAAGCAAGCTCAGGAACCATTCCCATATAGATACATACCCTGTCTCCTTTTTTCACCCCATTGTTTTTTAGTACTTGGGCAAATTGACAAACCCTTTTGTGTAAGCGATTATATGTAACCACTCTCACCCTTTCATCTGGGTGATTAGGCTCCCAAATAAAAGCTGGCTGCTCGCCCATGGTGGCTATATGTCGGTCAATACAATTCTCAGTAATATTCAGTTTAGCTCCTTTAAACCATTCAACTTTGGGTTCCGTAAAATTCCATTCCAATACTTTATCCCATTTCTTTCTCCAAGTAAAATTATCAGCAATATCCCCCCAAAATTGCTCTGGATTGTCAATGCTTTTCTGATAGGCTTCTTTGTATTCTTCAATACTATTAATACGATATGATTGGCTCATGTTCTATTGTGATTTTATTTAAACGAATGTATTTGAAAATAAGGAAAATGAAAACGATTTGTTTTCAATGATATTAATTATTGATAAAACTATGAATGATAAACTCGTGACGCAATAATTCTACCTTCATTTATAACCAACACCTCTCCTACCCTCAAATCATCTTCACCAGGAGTTTGCCTAATGTATTCCATAAACACTTGCTCATCATCTGCGGTTAGTTTTATTACATGGTAGTGCAAATCGGGCAAACGATTAAAGGCATCAGCCCACCAAGCTCTAAGCTCATCCTTTCCTTTTATCAAACCATTGCTAGCAGGTTGATGTATCTTTAGTTTTGGACTGTAATGCTCAGCATTGTCATCATACAATGCTAGCAACATTTCTAAATCATGTTTATTAAAAGCCTCGAACCAAGCGGTGGCAATTTGTTTTAATTTCGACATAAGTAACCTATCAACGTATTTTCAGGTCGAATATAGTAAAAAACAAAATATGCTTAAAAGTGTTTGAAGTAAATATGTAAATTACACTCAAAAAGTTGGTGAGAGGATTTCTTTAAGCTAATTTTAGGATAATACAATCTGTATGTAAAATATTCTGTAGCTTTCATTTTGTCTTGATACTTCGACTACCGCTCAGTATAAATTCCAAACGAAACAATAAATCAAAAACATTTTCAGGCAGATTTTATGTAGGTCGGATACAAATGCACTCCGAGTGCGAAGCAGATTTTCACAGTGTGTGCAAAAAGATTTAAAGCAAAGGTTTGTGCAGCCTTAAATGTTTTGCAAGTGAGTTGGCAAAAGTACGGGGCAAAAGATTTACAGCGGCAAGGAGAAATCTTTTTGAGGTTGGGTGGTAGCAAGGGTAAGCACCTTGAAAATCGAAACTCTTTTGGTTGTACCTTTTGGAGTTTCAAAAGGTACAAATACAAAATTTGTTCACTTAATTTGATTACTTACTCCATTTGAAATTAACCTAACTTCAAATAATTACAAAACAGAAAGCTAATAAGTATAAGATTTTGCAACAGCCTTGATAATGCTATATTTGCAGCCTTACACCCAAAACATATTATGATAGCAATAGGAAATTACAACGAATTGAAGGTAATGCAAAAAGCAGATTTTGGCTTCTTTTTGGATGATGGAGCTAGTGGAATATTGCTTCCAAACAATTCGGCACCTAAAGATTTAGCTATCGGTGACACCCTCAAAGTTTTTCTTTATTACGATTCAGAAGACCGTTTAATAGCAACCACCTTAACACCCAAAGCAGTGGTGGGTGAAACTGTGTTGCTAAAAGTGGTTGATGTGTCAAGTTTTGGTGCTTTCTTAGATTGGGGCTTACCCAAAGATCTTTTATTGCCAAAATCAAACCAGCTAGCACCTGTGAACAAAGATGAGATGCACTTGGTGAAAATATATTTTGATGAGGTGAGCGGTAGAATAGTATGTACCGAAAAGCTTGAAAAATATTTAAGCAACGAAACACTTACGGTAGCCGAAATGGAAGCTGTTAACATTATCATTTATCGCCCAACCGACATTGGTTTTTTATGTATTGTAAATGATGTTCATCTTGGGTTGATGCACTACAACGATGTTTTCAACGCATTGAAAATTGGAGATAAAATAACAGGTTATGTTAAGAAAATAAAAGATGAAAACCGCCTTGATGTGATGCCTGGAAAACGTGGATACGATAAAGTGAGTGACGAAGGAACTAAGATATTAAACCTGTTGCAAAGCAATAAGGGCTTTTTACCCTACCACGACAAGTCAGACCCAGATATTATTTATGATGTGTTTGGCATGAGCAAAAAAACATTTAAAATGACGGTTGGCAATTTGTATAAAGACAAAAAAATAAGCCTAAGCAAAGAGGGTATCACCCTTTTATAACACAAATTGGAATATAGCAACAAAGAAATATTGATGGGCATAGTTGAAACCCGAATGCCTTATGGAAAATACAAAGGCATTTTGCTATGCGATATTCCTAGCCATTATATCGAATGGTACAAAAGCAAAGGATTTCCAACAGGCAAATTAGGCCAGCAATTGGAAACTTTGTACGAGATAAAAATAAACGGACTTGAATACTTGCTTGAGCCATTGAAAAAGAAAAAATAATGCAAGCCCATTATCATTACATTTTATACAAACCCTTCGAGATGCTAAGCCAATTGGGAACTGAAGGCTACAAAAGGAAAAGAGGTTTAGCTGAGTTGTATAATTTTCCTGAAGGGGTGTATCCCATTGGCAGGTTAGACGAAGACAGCGAAGGGCTTTTGATGATGACTTCCGACAATAAACTAAGTGTTGAAATTAGAAGCGAATCTGTTGAAAAAGAATACTGGGTGCAATTGGATGGCGATATAACAAATGAAGCCATCGATAAACTACAAGCAGGCTTGCATCTTGTTATTAAAAAAGAAGCCATTATAACCAAACCTTGCAAGGCTTGGAAAATAACTGAAGAACCACATTTTGAAGAACGCTTCCCCCCTACCCGTGCTGGCAAACACCGCCCATACTCGTGGTTGGCTATTGTATTAAAAGAAGGCAAGTTTAGACAAGTGCGCAAAATGACTGCTGCCGTTGGTTATCCCACCCTTCGACTGATTAGGGTTAGAATTGGTAATATAAAACTTGATGAAATGAAACCTGGTGAAGTGAAACAGATTGATGATTTAAAAACAGCTTGTTTGGTTTAGAATAATGTAACATTTTACATGATAGCACCTCCCCGAAAGCTATGGCTTTAATACGACTATTTTTCCTGCGGGTGTTATCACCGAGTACTCACTATACGGTATTTGAGCTACGCTAAACACCAACAGTTTACTAATAATCAACAGTTTACAAAAAGACATTTGTAATATTTGAACCTAATAAGTTCGTTACTCACCTATGCTATTGCAGTATGCGAATGACTAGGTTAGTTGCGAACCTAGTCATTGGTTTTATATTTGGTTTAAAAACTATAAATACTTTATGTCTCGTCCTGAAATAGGTTGACACTAAAAACGTCAACAAAATTATTTATCCAAACCCAACTTGCGATATGCTGACAATTTCAATTGACGGAATGAAAACAATAGTTGTTACAAACTTACTTGGACAAATTTGCAAATCATTTAAAACTGACACTAAATCAATTTCAGTTTCTGACCTGACAGATGGAAATTATATCATAAATATTTTCAACCAAGACAACGAATTATTGATGACACAAAAATTCATCAAAAGTTTGTAAAGAAAACAAACCAAGAACAAATCCTACTTATTTTTTGCCTTCAGCTTCTGCTGAACTGGCATTGATGTCTTTTACTTTATCTCCTTTGCTAATACCTGAAAGGATTTCGATGTTAATGCCATCACTTAATCCTGTTTGGATAAAACGTTTCTCAAATACTTGCAGAGCTGTTTCTACTTCCACAAAAGTTTTTCCATTTTCGAATTGTAAAACACCTTCAGGCAATGCCATTACCTTATCACGTTTAGCTAACACAATATCAGCGGTGCTGCTATAGCCTGCTCTTAGAAATACATCTTTTTGCAAATTAACTTTGGCTTTTATTTGAAATTGAATAGCTCCATTTTCTTTTACCCCTTTAGGTGCTATGTATTCAAGACTAGCATCAAACTTAACGGTATCAAGTGCTCCAATAGTGAGTATCAAAGGCATATTGGGTCTTATTTTTCCTACTTCACTTTCATCCACTTTGCCATCAAAAATCATTTCACCCATATCAGCAATGCTTGCAATGGTAGTTCCTTCATTAAAATTATTGCTTTCAATAACACTACCTCCTTCTTTTACAGGGATATCTAAGATCATTCCATCAATGGTGCTGCGCACTATGGTATTGGTTACTTTTCCGCTAGCTTTGCTTACACCTTCTTTTATCAAGGCAATATTGTTTTCGGCAGCTTCCAACTCCTCTTTAGAGTTTTTGAAGTTAAGCGCATAAGGCTGGTATTCCTGCAAAGAAACCATTTTTTGTTCATACAATTTTTGGTAACGATCAAAGTCTATTTTGGCATTATCCAAAGCAATCTTAGCACGAGAGATTCTGCTTTCAGCATTGGCTAGGTTCAACATGTTTGGGATGATTTTGATACGAGCAATCATATCACCCTTTTTTACTTTGGTTCCTGCCACCACAAATATTTTTTCGATGATACCAGAAACTTGAGGTTTGATATTGATTTCTCTTCGAGGCACAATGCTTCCAGTTGCCAAAGTTTTTTTGACAATATCTGTCTCCGACATATTGATGGTTTTATACACCACCGGTTTTTGTTGGTTCTTGTTATACAGATAAAAAATCGTGTAAATAAACAATGACCCTAAAGCAACAAACAGACTTATTCTTATTATTTTTTTCATATTGTAATAACTACTAAATTTGAAATTTCTTTACCCACCCCTAACCCCTCCAAGGAGGGGAATGAATCCGCATCAATTCAAAATTTCTTATTCATTTCTCAATGCTTCCACTGGACTAATTCCTACTGCTTTTCTAGCGGGTATAATACCTGCCAAGGCACCTGAAATGATAAGAATTATCAAGGCTTTTACAGCCACTTCTATATCCACCCCAGGGTTTTGAAACATTCCTGTTTCTTGACCTTGTATGGCTGCATTAATTCCTTCAAGCAAAAACACCCCAACCACCAAACCTACATAACCTGCTATGGATGTTAGCACAATGCTTTCGGCCACTACCTGACTCATGATATTGAGAGGTGTAGCACCAATGGCACGCCTCACTCCAATCTCTTTGGTTCTTTCTTTTACAATGATAAGCATGATATTACTTACGCCAATAACGCCTGCTAACAATGTTCCAACTCCTACTATCCATACAAGCATTTCAATGCCACGAAACAAACCCATGAGTTTTTGAAATTCTTTTTCGCTGTTCCAACTGCCAATAGCTCGCTCATCATCGGGGGCAATGGAATGCCTTTGTTTCAATATTGTTTTGATTTTATCTTCAACCACCGAAGCAGGGATATTGTCTTTAGCTGTTAAGGTAAACCAACCAATTTTTCCTCCAAAATTGAAAGCATTTTGGAAGGTGGTGAAAGGCATATAGATGGTTTGCATTTTCTCTTGTGCATCATCGCCTGCATTGTCAGCCTTAATACAGCCTATTACTTTGAAATAAACCCCATTTATTTGAATGTATTTTTCAATTGGATTTTCATTTTTAGGAAACAATATTTCTTCCACCCTTTGGGCAATCACACATACTTTCCTTGATTCTTTGATGTCGAGTTCATTTAAGAATCGTCCTTGTTTTATTTTAAAGGTTTGCACTTGACGGGTGTCTGGAAAATCTCCCCTAACGGTGAAGGCTCCTGTGAATTTGCCTCTGTTGACATTGTTCTCTCCACGATAGCCACCTAATTGTGCAGCAGGTGCTATCACACCCAATTCGGGCACATTGTCTTTGATAGCTTTCACATCATCTATCAAAAAGTTGAATCCTCTGCCTCTGGGTAAACCTTTGTAGGCAATGGAAGTTTGTTGTGCCCAAATGTACACTGCATTTTTTGCAGAACCCCCAAACATACGACCCACTCCATTTTCCAAACCATGACCAGCACCCAGCATGATGATAAGCATAAGAATGCCCCAAAACACACCAAAGGCGGTGAGTATGGTTCTTAGCTTGTTCTTGCTAAGGGTTTGGTATATTTCGTTTATACGATCCATTAATTTTGAATGTGGAGTGTTGAATGACAAAAATGCGAAGTAACTAAATAGTTAATTTTTTTTGACATCTGTTTATCCTTGCTCTTTTACTTGTTAATATTATTATTCCTTATTTCGCATTTTTGTCACTTCGAATTCCGAACTTATTCTGCTCTCAATGCCTCAATAGGTTCTATTTTGGCGGCTTTTCTAGCGGGGAAGAATCCTGCTAAAAATCCAGCAAAAATCAAAACTGCCAATGCTTCTAAAACTACTTTTAAATCCACTTCTGGTTTTCTAAAATAGTCGCTGTCGGGCATATACTTTTGTGCCAACTCAAGCAAACCAATTCCGAGCATCATACCCACATAGCCTGAGATAGCAGTAATAAAAACGCTTTCTTGGATGATAAGTGAAATGATACTAGCAGGAGTTGCACCTATAGCTTTACGAATTCCAATTTCTTTGGTACGTTCTTTTACCACAATCATCATGATATTACTAACACCTACAATGCCTGCTATCAAAGTGCCAATGCCAATGATCCAAATAAACAATCTGATACCATCAATCAAACCCATGATACGCCTGAATTCAATAAGGTTGTTCCATAGAAAAATGGCCTTCTTATCTTCAGGGTTGAAATGGTGACGTTGGGCTAATAACTTATATACTTCATCACTTATCACCTCACTATTTTCCATATCACTTTCAGGTAAGGTGAATATGATTTGATCCAATTTGTTGTCATTTCCAAAAACCCTTTGCGAAGTGCTGATGGGGATATAAGCCCTGCGGTTATCATCAGGTCCACCACCATCTTTAAACACACCAATCACTTTAAATGGAATGCTGTTGATATTGATTAATTTATCGATGGGTTCTTCACCTTTAAACATTTCATCAACCACCTGTTGCCCAATGGCACACACCTTCCTACATTCTTTAATATCCAATTCGTTCACAAAACGACCTTTCAATACCTCAATTTTTTCGGCAAATATCATATCGTAGTTGCAGCCTTTGGTGCTAAAACTACCATATTTATTTTTGTAGTTATATTGATTCACATCCCACAGTTGCAAGCGTGGCGAAAGGTGTTCAATGCTTTTAACATTTTGTCTTATGGCTTGATAATCCTCATTGGTTAAGCGAATATCTCTTCCTGGTTGCATGCCATCAAAAGCAACAGATGTTCTTCCATTGTTAAACCAAACGCTATTAACCGCATCTCTAGCAAACTGACTTTTTACGCCATTACCAAGGCCATTGCCAGTGCCCAACAAAACAATAAGCATGAAGATTCCCCAAGCCACACTAAAGCCAGTAAGCACTGTGCGCAGCCTGTTTTTGCTAATGGTAGCAAATATTTCTTGCCATTTGTCTATGTCAAACATGTCTTAATCTAATTGCGGAATGCGAAGTGACAAAAATGCGAAATCAAATTTTTATCACCACTTCATTAATTTTATACTCTTGTTTATACTTTTATTATACGTTACTTTTTCCGCATTTTTGCTCATTCCAAATTCCGCACTAAACAATCAGTCCATCTTTCAAACGAATCGTTCTGTCTGTCATTTCAGCTATATCATGTTCATGTGTTACAATCACTACTGTAATCCCACTTTTATTTATTTCTTTAAGCAAACTCATTACTTCGTAGCTAGTCTGTGTGTCTAATGCTCCAGTAGGTTCATCTGCTAAAATGATTTTTGGTTGAGCAATTAAAGCCCTTGCTATGGCTACCCTTTGCTTTTGTCCACCACTCATTTCATTTGGCATGTGTTCTGCCCATTGTTTCAATCCCACTTTATCCAAATACTCAAGTGCAATTTGATTACGTTTTTTACGACTCACTTTTTGGTAATACAAAGGAAGCGATACGTTTTCTAAGGCATTTTTGAATGAAATGAGGTTGAATGATTGAAAGACAAAGCCAATATATTGATTACGTAATTGCGCGGCTTTTGTTTCATTTAAGTGCTGAATTAAATTTCCACCAAGTTTGTATTGACCAGCATCGTAGCCATCAAGAATGCCTAAAATATTGAGTAGGGTTGATTTTCCACTACCCGATGATCCCATGATAGAAACCATTTCACCCTCATTTATCTTTAGGTCAATGCCCTTAAGAACCTGAAGTTTGTTGTCGCCAACGGTATATGACTTTTGGATATTGTTTAGCTCTATCATTTGAAGGCACTAAAGTAATCATATCATCTATGATAAGAAATAGGTTTACACAAACGGAGAAATTGCATTGAAAAGGAATATAATTAAATATGTCTTGTTCAAGTTCGCATAAATAAAATAAAACAATCACATAAAAAAAACAGCCCTGATAAACTCTCAAGGCTGCTTAAAATATAATTTGAAAAAATTAGCTATTCATACTTGCCAAAAACTCTTCGTTAGTTCTGGTGTTTTTCATGTTTTTCAACAACAAGTTCATAGCCTCATCTGCATTCATATCTGCAATGTGATTACGTAATACCCAAATACGTTGAAGGGTTTGTTTGTCTAACAACAAATCATCTCTTCTTGTGCTAGACGAAATGATATCAATAGCAGGGAATACACGTTTGTTTGCCAATTTGCGGTCTAATTGTAACTCCATGTTACCAGTACCTTTAAACTCTTCAAAGATAACCTCATCCATTTTGCTTCCTGTATCAATCAAAGCGGTAGCGATAATGGTTAATGAACCTCCATCTTCAATCTTACGAGCAGCTCCAAAGAAACGCTTAGGTTTATGCAAGGCATTCGCATCCACACCACCTGACAAAATTTTTCCGCTAGCAGGTTGTGCGGTGTTAAATGCACGAGCCATACGTGTGATAGAATCCATCAAAATAACTACATCATGTCCGCATTCAACCAAACGCTTGGCTTTTTCAAGCACAATGTTTGATAAGCGAACATGCTTTTCAGCGGGCTCATCAAAAGTACTTGCTACTACTTCTGCTCTCACGCTTCGTTGCATATCTGTTACCTCCTCAGGACGCTCATCAATCAAAAGAATGATAAGATAAACCTCAGGATGATTTTTGGCAATGGCGTTGGCTATTTCTTTTAATAAAATGGTTTTACCTGTTTTAGGTTGTGCCACAATCAAACCACGCTGACCTTTACCTATAGGAGCCAACATATCTATGATTCGGGTAGAATAGGTAGCTGAATTATCAGCCAAGTTCAATTTCTCATCCGGAAACAATGGGGTTAGATGTTCAAAAGCTACCCTGTCTCTAATATCAGCAGGTTCTCTACCGTTGATTTTGTCTATTTTAGTTAAGGCAAAATATTTCTCGCCTTCTTTTGGAGGGCGAATAGCGCCTCT
>CAIVPY010000369.1 GCA_903907885.1 uncultured Bacteroidota bacterium | reverse complement strand
TGGAAAAATATGGTGTGTGATTACAAAGGTTGGGATTCTCCATTGGTTGATATTTTTAAAATAAAAATGCTGCCTCAGAATTTCCTATTTGATGGAAATGGGAAATTAATAACCCACAATTTGTGGTACGAAGAACTCGAAAAACAATTAAAGTCAATACAATAAATCTGCCTACATGTCACTATTTGCCTCATTGGCAATACCTTTGATACTACAAACTAAAAAATAAATTAAAAATATGAGCGAAGAGAAAATATTTGAAAATACTAACGAAGAATTGATTCCGGAGCAAGATTCCCAAACTGAAGATAACCCTACACCAACTGACTTAGAAACAGAAGTTACTGCCAAACTTTCGATTGAGGATGAATTGGCAGAGATGAAAGACAAATACCTTCGATTGTACAGCGATTTTGAAAATTTTAAGCGCAGAACAAGCAAAGAAAGAATTGAATTATACAAAACTGCTGGGCAAGAAATAATTACTGCCATGCTACCTGTGTTGGATGATTTTGAACGCGCAAACAAATCAATGGAAACGGCACAAGATATTATAGCAGTAAAAGAAGGTATTGCCCTTGTTCACAACAAATTAAAAAACATTTTAATTCAAAAAGGACTAAAAGAAATGGAATCGCAAGGTAAAGACTTTGATGCTGATTTTCATGAAGCCATTACCAATATACCTGCTCCAAGCCCGGAATTGAAAGGCAAAGTGGTGGATGCCGTTGAAAAAGGCTATTTTCTTGGCGACAAAGTTATTCGCTATGCTAAAGTGGTGGTAGGAGAATAATTGATTACAAAAAATACACATTAGAAAGATTACAAAATTTAAAAGATTAAAAGGTTAGAAGATTACAAGGTTAGAAAGTTCAAAGATGACATCCTATTTGGTCTTTCAATTTTCTGATTTTTTAGTCTTTCATTATAAAAAAGCATGACAAAAAGAGACTACTACGAAATATTAGGTGTAAGTAAAAGTGCTGCTGAGGCTGAAATAAAAAAGGCTTACAGACAGATGGCTATTAAATTCCATCCTGATAAAAATCCTGATAACAAAGAAGCCGAGGAGAAATTTAAAGAGGCTGCTGAAGCATACGAAATATTAAGTAATGCAGACAAGCGTGCTAGATATGACCGGTTTGGACATGCTGGCAACAGTGCTTCAGGTGGAGGATATGGCGGTGGTGGTATGAACATGGAAGACATTTTTAGCCAATTTGGTGATGTGTTTGGAGAAGGTGGTGGTGGGGGAGGATTTGATTCTTTCTTTGGAGGTCAATCTCGCCAAGGTAGAAGAGGCGTTAAAGGAAGCAATATTCGATTAAAGGTAAAAATGACCTTACAAGAAGTATCTACAGGTGCTGAAAAAAAACTAAAGTACAACCGTATGGTGATGGCCGAAGGTCTTAGTTTTAATACCTGTGGTACATGTAATGGCAATGGAAGTGTTAGACGTGTTACCAATACTTTCTTGGGTCAAATGGCTACCACAAGTGTGT
>CAIVPY010000368.1 GCA_903907885.1 uncultured Bacteroidota bacterium | reverse complement strand
TTCATATTCATATTCATATTTTTATATTCAATCTGTCTGTCCAAAGCATCAAATAATAGCTTAGAGGGGCAATTATATATTGGCAAATACCTAATTAAAAACAGTAGATTAGATGATGCACTATCGATATATCAAAATGGGCTAGAGCAGGCAAAAATTGAAAAAAACATACTTTACTTAGGCAAATATTATTTAGAAACAGCAGACTTGTTACTTCTACTAAACAGGGTTGATTCTTTAGATAGCTATTATTCAAAAGCCAATAATATTTTCGAGAAATTAGGAATGAAACCTGAAATCATTCGTTCTCAGACAGGCATGTTGGAGGTATCGCGCAGAATAAATCCATCGTCAACCATGGATAAATATATAAATTTATTAAAGCAAGCAAGGGCCATTAAAAATAATGATGTGTATTACAATGTGCTGGAGAAGATAATTTTGGTAAACAATGGTATGGAAAATTATACTGAAGCCTTTGCCCAAACACACGAATGTATTAACTATTATAAGTCAATTAAAGACACCCTGCGCTTAGCCACTAAATATAGAGAACTAGGAGCCTTGTTTTTTACACACCTGCTTAGTAGAACGGGTGAACCTTATGAAAAAGATTCATGTATTTTCTATAATCAATTGGCAATACAATTATCCTATAAAATTAAATCATTTCGCAATCTTGTTTTTGCTTTTCAAAGGTTGAGTTGGCTGCTTTATAAATCAGATTTAAAGACTGCTTGGAAATACATTCAGATTGCAGATAGTATAGACAAACTTTATAATATCCAATCACCTCAATTGCCCAATATCATGTCTTTCTCTCTATTTCAAATGGGTAAAGTTAAAGAGGCTATTGATAAGTCGAAAGAATCACTTAGAATGGGATTAAAAGCCAAGCAACTTTTTATTGGTATTCAAGCAGCCGACCAACTGTGTATTTATTATAAAGCAATTAATGAAACCGATTCTGCCCTGCACTATAAAGAGTATTCAGTAATAATTAATGATAGCATTAGAAGCCAAAGGCAATACAAAGATGCTGTTAAAATGCAGGCAAAATTAGAGTTTGATAGAACACTTTTTGAAAAAGAAATTATACAACAGGAGGAAATGAAACGACAAAAACTCATAAACTATTCAGCACTTTTAGGGGTAATATTGTTGATTATAATTGTTGTTCTTGTTTATAAGGCCTACATAGATAATAAAAAAACAACCGCCATAATCTCGCAGCAAAATGATGAAAAAGACATACTACTTAAAGAGATACATCATAGAGTGAAAAATAATTTGTCTGTTATCTCAAGCATTTTAGAACTGCAACAAAGAGAAATTAAAGACGACAACCTTAAATCTGTGTTTAAGGATGCACAGCTTAGAGTAAACAGTATGGCTTTAGTGCATAGAAGTTTATATGAACAAGATTTCTTAGGTACATTAAATGCTTCTGTATATTTTAATAATTTATATTCTACCATATACGATACTTATAAAAATACAGAATGTAGGGTAAGTCATGAAATTGTAACTAACAATATTGAATTAAATTTAGATACGATAGTTCCGTTAGCACTGATAGTAAATGAACTGCTAACCAATTCGTTTAAATATGCTTTTGCAGGTAGAAGCAATGGGCGTATATATCTTGGCTTACAAAGGGATATAGAATACTATGTTCTAATATATAAGGACAATGGGATTGGTATTGAAAAAAACAATACAAAACGAGGTTTAGGCTCTGTATTAATAAACGGCTTGACTAAACAATTAAAGGGTAACATTAAGTTAAAAGAGAATGCCGTAGGGGTTGAATATACAATACATTTTAAATTAATTTCACTTGATAATGGTAGTATTTGATCAATAGCGTCCTAAACGATTAGAAAAAAGGGAGAAAGAATTCTGTAACTCAAATTACCTTTGAGGTGCACAACAAAACAACTTTCTCCCATGTCAAACATAACACTCTTTTCTCAAATAGTTTCAAAACTATGCCGTCAAAAATTTTCTAAACTTGTAAAAGAGCTTCAGACAGATAAGCATTCAAAAGGCTATAACAGTTGGACGCATTTAGTATCCATGTTGTTTTGTCAATTTGCAAAAAGCCAATCGGTAAGAGACATCAGCAATGGTTTGCGTTCGGCCACTGGCAACTTAAATCATTTAGGTATTCAAAAAGCACCCTCAAAATCAACCATCAGTTATCAAAATAAAAATCGCAGTTGGGAACTTTTCAGAGCCTACTACTATCAACTGCTTGGAAGTTTAGGACAGCAAGCTGGTTTTAAACAGGTGAAATTCAGAATCAAGTCAAAAATATTTTTGTTGGATTCAACCACCATTAGCCTTTGTCTTTCACTATTCGATTGGGCAAAATATAAGACTGCAAAAGGTGCTGTAAAAATGCATACATTGCTTGATTACGATGGCAATTTGCCTGCCTATGTAAACATTACAGATGGCAAAACTGCAGACAATAAAGGTGCTTACGATGTGCCTTTGTTGAAGGGAAGTGTGATTGTAGCCGACCGTTTTTACAACGACTTTTCCTTACTCCATATTTGGGACAGCAGTGGCGTTTACTTTGTAGTAAGACATAAAGAAAACATTCAATTTAAAGTGATAAAAGAAAATTCATTGCCTGATAAAAAGCATCAACATATCCTGAAAGATGAAATCATCGAACTCAAAAATAAAACATCAAAAGAAAAATATCCAAAACGATTAAGGCGTGTTGCTGTTTGGGATGAAGTCAACGAACAAGTCATAGAACTCATTACCAACCAAACGACCTGGACAGCAAACACCATCGGAGAGCTTTATAAAAGTCGATGGCAGATTGAAATATTCTTTAGAGAAATAAAACAACTCCTGAACATTAAATCCTTTATAGGAACAACTGAAAATGCAGTGATGATTCAAATATGGACAGCGTTAATTACCATACTGATTTTAAAAGCAATGAAGGCAATGGCAAAATTTAAATGGCATCTTTCCAATCTCGTTGCATTTATTAGACTGAACATTTTTGTTAAAATTAATTTACAACGGTGGTTAGATAAACCATTTGAACCTTACAGCGATTCAACTTCTATAAATAATTTACAAGGGGTTCTTTTTGAAAAATGAATTTTACAATCCTAATATGCTGTATTTTCGCAACACATTGTCAAATGCTAAAACGTTTAGGACACTATTGGTTTTTTATGGATAATGAAAATGGTCATCAACATACTGTTTTATCAATAAACGCAGATGTTAACTTCTTGTTTATATAATTGATAAAGCAAAGCTTTTCAGACCAATAGCAATAAAACCAATTATTGGCTTATCTTTGCTGCTTAATTTATAAATTCTTTGAATAACTTTGAACAATTAGGTGTTCAGCAGTCCATCTTACAAGCAATTGGAGAACTGGGTTTTGAAACCCCAACACCTATACAGGAACAGTCGATACCTGTATTTTTAGAAAACGGACGCGACATTTTAGGATTAGCCCAGACGGGCACAGGAAAAACAGCCGCATTTGGCCTGCCTATTTTGCAATTAATCGATTTCAGCAGTAAACAAACACAGGCTTTGGTTATCTGCCCAACACGCGAACTATGTATGCAAATTACACGCGATTTAAAGGCTTACAGTAAATACATCAACAATGTTAACATTGTTTCAGTGTATGGTGGAGCAAGTATTACAGGTCAAATAAGTGACATAAGGAGAGGGGCGCAAATTATTGTAGCCACACCTGGTCGTTTAATGGATTTGATGAACCGTAACGCGGTAAACATTAAAACCATTGGCTATGTGGTTCTTGACGAAGCAGACGAAATGCTTAACATGGGTTTTGAAGAAGATGTTGAGTTCATCTTGGCCGAAACACCAAAAGAAAAACGTGTATGTCTTTTTAGTGCTACCATGCCTAAACAGATTCGTAATATTGCCAATCGTTACATGAGCAATCCTTTCGAGATTTCGGTTGGAAAAGCAAACTCAGGCAATGTTAACATTACCCACCAGTATTCAATTGTTCATGCTCGTGATAAATACGCAGCATTAAAGCGCTATGTTGATTACAACAGTGATAATTTGTATTGTATTATTTTTTGTACAACCAAAAACGAAACGCAAGACATTAGTGATAAACTGATTAAAGACGGTTACAATGCTGACTGTTTGCATGGTGATTTAAGTCAAGCTCAACGCGAAAAAGTAATGAATCGTTTCCGTCATCATGCCATTAAAATATTATTGGCAACTGATGTAGCGGCTCGAGGTATTGATGTAAGTGGCTTAACACATGTTATACATTTCCATTTGCCAGATGATATTGAAAACTACACACACAGAAGCGGACGTACAGGCCGTGCGGGCAAATCAGGTGTGTCATATACCTTGCTTCACATGCGCGAAGGTGGTAGGTTGAAGGACATCGAACGTATGGCAAGTATGAAATTTGAAAAAATTTTGATACCAAGTGCCGAAGAAGTGCGTGACAAAAAGTTGATGGCATTTACCGATACTATTTTAAACACAGAGATTGAAGAAAACATCTTTGATGAAAAAGTAATGGCAAGTCTTGAAACTTTAATGCACTTTGAAAAAACAGAATTATTGCAAAAATTTCTTTCACTTGAGTTAAGACGCTTTAGCGTTGATTTTACCAATGCGCCTGATTTAAATATTAACGAGCGCTCAATGCGTGAAGGGGCAAGTGCATCAACATTTGGTGGAGGTGTTCGTTTGTTTGTAAGCGTTGGTAAAAAAGACGGTTTTGACATCAGAAACTTCAAAGACTATGTGGCCGAAAAATCTGCTATTAGTTGGAAGAAAATAAGAGTAGACGTAAGTGGCGTTTATAGCTTTATTGATGCTCAACAAGAAGATGTAGAAGCTATCATGAGCGGTTTGAATGGACAAATGCACAATGGCAGAGTAATTAGAGTTGAAGTAAGTGGCGATAAACAAGGGGGTTCAGGAAATGGCAGAGGGGGTTCTAGAGGAGGCTCACGTAGTGGTGGTGGAAGTGGATATGGTGGTGGAAACAGAAGAAGTAGTGGTGGTGAAGGTGGAGGAGAAAAAAGACGTTCATCTGGCGGTAGTGGATTTAGTGGTGGCGGTGGAAGCTATGGTGGTGGTGGAGAAAGAAGACGCAGTAGCGGTGGCGAAGGTGGCGGAGAAAGACGTAGAAGAAATAGCTACTAATCAAAATATACAAACAGAAAAGCTCGCCATTGGTGGGCTTTTCTGTTTTACAGGTTGGGTTAATGCATTGGTGATGACTTACAAAGATGCTATTTTCATCAAGTATAGTATAACCGCAATAATGTTCCTTCAATGCGTTCAGAATGACAATCGATACTAAGCAAAAAACAAAGGATTTGTGGGGCACAAATAGAATATAGAATAAGGCTCACTATACTGATTTCTGTAAATAATATGGTAGTCTATTATATTATTGTTTTCTTTGAGGCAAATAAACACACACTAAACAAATGAAATACGTAACACTTAACGACTTACACGTTTCGCTTGGCGCGAAAATGATTGAATTTGCAGGATACAATATGCCTGTTCTTTATGGTAATTTAATTCAGGAACACAATGCCGTTCGCAATAGTGTAGGTGTATTTGATGTTAGCCACATGGGCGAATTTATGCTGAAAGGCGAAAAAGCTCTAGAGCTTATTCAATTAGTTACTTCAAACGATGCAAGCAAACTTACGGATGGAAAAGTGCAATACAGTTGCTTACCAAACAAAGAAGGAGGTATAGTTGACGATTTGTTGGTTTACCGTTGGGGCGAAAATGAATATTACTTAGTAGTTAATGCTTCAAATATTGAAAAAGATTGGAATTGGATTAGCCAACACAACTCTTTTGGTGTTGAAATGAAAAACATGAGTGACGACATGAGTTTATTAGCTGTTCAAGGACCAAATGCAATTAAAGTATTGCAAAAATTAACAAATGTAAATCTTAGTGTCATGGAATATTATACCTTCTGTGGTGGAAGCATGGCTGGCTGCGAGGATGTTATTATCTCTAATACGGGTTATACAGGTGCAGGTGGATTTGAGATTTATGTTTGGAACAAAGATGCTCGCAAAATGTGGGATGCCATTTTTGAAGCAGGTAAAGAATTTGACATTATGCCTACTGGACTAGGTGCTAGAGACACATTGCGTTTAGAAAAAGGATTTTGTTTATATGGAAATGATATCAATGATACCACTTCTCCTATTGAAGCTGGTTTAGGATGGATTACGAAGTTTACCAAACCTTTTATAAATCATGAGTATCACAAAGCCATTAAAGAAAATGGCGCTACTAAAAAATTAGTAGGCTTTGAAATGATTGATAGAGGAATCCCTCGCCAACATTATATGATAAAAGATGCAGAAGGAAATACCATTGGTGAAGTAACTTCAGGAACACAATCACCAAGCCTAAACAAAGGCATTGGAATGGGCTATGTAAGTACCGCTTTCTCAAAAGTAGATTCTGAAATCTTCATCGAAATTCGCGATAAAGCTATCAAAGCAAAAGTGGTAAAAATTCCTTTTTTGTAGAATTATGAATCATTAACATTAATAGGGTTTTGAACCCTATTAATGTTAATGATACGAAAAGAAGGACGAAGTCATAAAAAAATCTGTTTCGGTTCTTTTTCATTGATTAGTCAACAAAAATAAATCTAAACAATCGCCCAATTCATTAACTAAAATATTAGTGCAAATACCTCTTATATCAAGTAACTTTAAAACAGAAACTCTTGCATATTTTGAGTTTTAAAAGCAAGTTATTTTAAACTCTCGATTTTGAATTCTTATCCCAAACTCCGGATATTATTCACACCTATTAGTGCTAAATAACTTTTTATACGAACACAATATAATTACTTGTATTTTTATTACTTTGCGTGAAAATTTTGATACAATTATGAGCGATCCACGATTAAAGTTAGTATTAGATGGTTTAAAGGATGCTATGGAAAAAGCAGTAGACCATG
>CAIVPY010000367.1 GCA_903907885.1 uncultured Bacteroidota bacterium | reverse complement strand
GGTACCACTTTCCACTAACCTATTAGCATAGTCAAGAAATGATTTTATTAGTTCATCATGTTTTCCATAAATATCCAAATGGTCGGCATCCGTTGAGGTGATGATAGAAATAAACGGATGCAGGGTTAAGAACGAACGATCAAATTCATCTGCCTCAACCACCATTGCGGATTGTTCAATATTTTCTGTTGACTTTTCATTCAAAAGCAAATTTGTATTGTAATTGCTTGATATACCTCCTAAGAAAGCATTACAATCTACATGACTTTGTTTGAGTATATGAGCCAATAGGGTAGAGGTAGTTGTTTTTCCGTGAGTACCTGCCACACCCACAGTTTTGCTTTGTTCACTGATTAGACCTAATACCTGTGAACGTTTTAATATATTGAATCCATTGTTTTTAAACCATGCCCATTCTTGATGATTGGTCGGAATTGCCGGAGTAAGTATTACCAAGCAATTCGTAATCCCTAATTCATAATTTTTAATTTCTTCGCCAAGGTCTTGGTAATGTATATCTATTCCTTCATTCACCAATTGTTTGGTAAGATTGGTTTCAGTTTTATCATAGCCCATCACTTTTATACCAAGGTGATTGAAATAGCGAGCTATGGCACTCATACCAATGCCTCCAATACCAAGGAAATATGCGTATTTTATATTTTTAAAATCCATATCAATTTATTTGTTTCCTTATTCATTCTTTGACTCCGCTCAGAATGACAACTAGTTTAACACTCACACATTTACCCATTCTCACATATAGCCAATACTTCATCCACAATCCTCTCTGCCGCATCAGGTATGGCAAAGCGACTGATGTTATTAATCAATTCATTTTGCTTTTGTTCATCATTTATTAATACCAACAACTTATCAATTAACTTACTTTTTGCTTCCACATCTTTTACCAAAACCGCAGCTTGTTTATCAACCAATGCCATCGCATTTTTGGTTTGATGGTCTTCTGATACATTAGGTGATGGTACCAATATTACCGGCTTCCCTACTTGGGCTAGTTCTGCAATTGATAATGCACCAGCTCTTGAAATAACAATATCCGAAGCTGCATAAGCCAAATCCATTTCATAAATGAATTGTTGAATGTTGATGTTGTCGCCCTTCGACAAGTTCAGGGTGACATTAAAGTTTTTGCCAGTTTGCCAAATTACATTCACATTGGCTTCCTTAAGCTTATCAATCCCTTCGAAAATGCTTTCATTTATGGTTCTAGCGCCAAGACTTCCACCAATAATCAAAATTGTTTTTTTGCTTGCATCCAATTTAAAGAATGAAATGGCCTCAGCCTTTTTACCCGAAATATCAAGCAAATCCTGCCTTATGGGATTGCCTGTTTTTATAATTTTGTTTGATGGGAAAAATCTATCCATACCATCATAGGCCACACAAATAGTATTAACTCTATTTTTTAATATTTTATTAGTGATACCTGCGTATGAATTTTGTTCATGAATTAAAGATGGTATTTTTTTCATAGTGGATGCATAAAGCATGGCCCCACTCGCATACCCTCCAAATCCAATAGCCACATCGGGTTTGAAGCTTTTCAAAATGCCCAATGATTTAAAAACACTGCTTATTACTTTGAAAGGGAAAAGCAAGTTTTTTGTAGATAAGCTTCTTTGTAATCCACTTATCCATAATCCCACAATTGGATACCCAGCTTTTGGAACTTTTTCCATTTCCATTCTATCCCTCGCACCCACAAATAAAAACTCAACTTGGTTGTTTAGTCGTTTTTGTAGTGCTTGCGCAACCGCTATTGCTGGATAGATATGACCTCCAGTTCCTCCTCCACTTATTATTACTTTTAGCTTTTTCATTTTACTAATAGCTTTTGCTTGATAGCCTATAGTTATACAATTTCAGTTAATTCGTTAATTTTATTCTCTTTTCCTTCATCCTTAATACCTAGGGATTCTTCTCCTTCTTCTATATGTCGACTAACACTCATGATAACTCCAAATGCCAAACTTGTGAAGAAGATGGATGTACCACCTTTACTAACTAAAGGCAAGGTTAGGCCAGTTACAGGGAATAGATTAACCGCTACAGCCATATTTATTAATGCTTGTAGCACCAATGCAAAGCTCAACCCAACTGCTATCAATGCCCCAAACGCTTGTGGCGATTTGAGAATAATACGCATGGCTCGGTATAAGAAGAATAAATACAGCATTAACAAAACAATAGCTCCAATAAAACCATACTCTTCAGCTATGATAGCATAGATAAAGTCGGAATAGGCTTCTGGTAAAAAGTTTCTTTCAATACTTCCACCTGGCCTATTCCCAAATATACCGCCTCTAGCAATGGCAATTTTTGCATGATCGTTTTGATATGTTATATCAGGCTCGTTTTGTGGAGGTTTGTTAAAGTTTTCAATCCTGTGTTTCCAAGTTAAAAATCGTGCTACGTGTTGTAGGTATTTTTCTGGGGTATTCATTACTATCAGCACCATTATACTAAGCATAACGCCCAACACCAATGTTAAAATGCCTAGATGCTTTAGGCTTACCCTTCCAATAAACATTATCAAAAGGCAAGTCGAAAAAAGTACAGCAGCTGTTGAGAAATTTGCTGGCGCAATTAAAGCGCATGTTAATGAAACATGAATAAGTATAGGCAAAAATCCTTTTTTGAAATCCTTTATATCATCTTGCTTTTTTGCTAAAGTTCGAGTTACATAAAGTATGATAGCTACTTTAGCAAAATCTGAAGATTGTATGGTAATACCCATTAATCCAATCCATCTTCTTGCTCCATTTATCTCTACTCCAAAAATCAAGGTATATATTAATAGGGCATATGAAACATATAAGAGAAACCTTGATATACCCATGAAAAATCGATAATGGAAAGAATGAACAGAAAGCATGATTCCAAAACCTATCAACAGATAAAAGAATTGTTGAAACAAATAAAACTCGGTGTTACCTGCCGACTTTTTGTATGCTAAACCGCCAGTAGAGCTATACACAGCAAGCAGACCCCAAACAGACAAGGCTAAAATAATCAGCCACATCAATTGGTCTCCACGTGGTTTTATGTTATTCCAAAATTGGTTCATATTAATTAAGAATTAGGAATTAAGAATTAGGAATTGAATGCAATTTCGTATCTAACCTTAATTCTTATCATTTTCGTTTGATGATAAGGATGGATAATATTGTTCGCTCATTTATAAAATAGTTTTAATCACTCGTTGAAATTGCCCAACCAATCCCTACCAAGAATAACCAACCCATACATATATTATATAAAATAATAAATACACTATAACCATCAAATTTGTTTTTAATTAAAGCAATAATTGAGGGTATCATAAGAATACAAAATAGATATAAAATAAATTCACTATACATTTTAGACTGTTGATTTGAATGTACAACTATATTACTCAGATGAAACCCACCACCCCACCGATCTATTAGTAGATAGAAGTGAAGCAATAACATAAAAAGCACATTTCTATTTGAAAGAAAAATTTTCTTAGTTTCTCCCATTGTATTGATTGGTTAAATGTGTTATAAATTAATTTTTGCCCTTGCAGGCGTCCTCGCCTGCAAGAATTTTATACAGGAGATGTTGGCGTCCCGTCCAACATCGGCATAGCAATCTCCATAGAGATGGCTTCGTACCTCGCCATGACGTTAGCTATACAATTCCTAATTAGCAATTACAAATTCCTTACCGCAGCCTTAAACTGTCTTCCGCGGTCTTCGTAGTTCTTAAACAAATCAAAACTAGCGCAAGCAGGAGATAATAAAACTGCTTCTCCTTGTTTAGCTAGATTATATGCTACATGAACTGCTTCTTGAGCGCTAGTAGTATTTAAAATCATATCTACATCTTTGCCAAAAGCTTCATGTAATTTATGGTTGTCTAAACCCATGCAAACGATAAGACGAACTTTGTCTTTAATAAGTTCTTTTAGCATAGTATAGTCATTTCCTTTGTCGGTGCCGCCAGCAATCCAAACAACAGGTTTGTCCATACTTTCAAGTGCATACCAAGCAGAGTTTACATTGGTTGCTTTTGAATCGTTAATAAATTCGATGCCACGCACCATCGCTACTTTTTCAAGTCGATGTTCTACATTTTGAAAGCTTGTAAGAGCTTCGCGAATGGCATCTTTACGAATGTTGAATACACTGCCCACAATAGCAGCAGCCATTGAGTTGTAAGTGTTGTGTTTGCCTCGTAAGGCTAATTCTGAAGTTAGCATACTATATTGATTTGATTGATTGATTTTTATTTGCATGGTATCGTCATTGATGTAAGCACCTATTGGAAATTCTTTGCTCAATGAGAATGGAATTTGTCTTGCTTTTATATTGTGTTTTGATAAATTGTTCATGATGATTTCATCATCCGAACAATAAATAAAATTATCTTCTTCGGTTTGATTTTGAATGATGCGAAACTTTGCATCAGTATAATTTTGAATTTCGTAATTATACCTATCTAAATGGTCGGGGGTGATGTTTAATAATATCGCTATTTCAGCTTTAAAATCATACATATCATCCAATTGAAAGCTGCTTAATTCTAATACATAGTAATCATGATTTTCGGTAGCAACTAACCTTGCAAAACTAGTTCCTATATTCCCTCCACAGCCTACATTCAATCCTGCTTGAAGCATCAAGTGATATATGAGGGAAGTGGTAGTTGTTTTGCCGTTTGTACCTGTTATGCAGATTTTAATGGCATTGGTATAGCGAGAAGCAAATTCAATTTCACTTATGATGTGAATTCCTTTTGAACGAATTTTTTTGATGAGTTCATTTTTCTCAGGAATACCTGGACTTTTAATAATTTCATCTGCATTCAGAATAAGTTCTTCTGTATGCTGTTTTTCTTCATAAGCAATGCCATACTCGTTCAATTCCTCTTTGTATTTTTCAGGAATAAGTCCAGCGTCAGACACCAACACATCATAGCCTTTTTGTTTGGCTAGTATGGCTGCACCTGTTCCGCTTTCACCGCTACCGAGTATAACGAGTCTTTTCATTTTTTAGTTCTTAGTTCTTTGTATTTGTCATTTTCAAATTCATATCTTTTCAAATCGTCATTACCTAACTTTTAACGTGATGATGGTAACAATGGCGAGCATAATTCCAATAATCCAAAAGCGTGTAACAATTTTAGATTCGTGATATCCTAATTTCTGGTAGTGATGATGAAGGGGCGACATTTTAAAGATTCTTCTTCCTTCACCATATTTCTTCTTTGTGTATTTGAAATAGGATACTTGCATAATAACACTGATATTTTCAACTAAAAATATTCCGCAGAGTATCGGTATAAGCAGTTCCTTTCGAACCATGATAGCAAATGTAGCAATAATACCTCCTAGTGCTAATGAACCTGTATCACCCATAAACACTTGTGCCGGAAAGGCATTGTACCATAAAAATCCTACACATGCTCCAACAAATGCACCTGCAAAAATTACCATTTCGCCAAGGTGTGGTATGTACATTATGTTTAAGTAATCAGAGAAAACTAAATTGCCACTTATATAGGCAAAAATGCCCAAAACCGAACCTATAATGGCGGATGTGCCTGCGGCTAATCCATCAATACCATCGGTGATGTTGGCCCCATTAGAAACTGCTGTGATGATGAATGTAACTACCAATAAGAAAATCAAGTAATTATATTTTTTATAACCATCACCCAGAAATTTTAACAAGTCTGCATAATCAAATTCACTGAATTTAAAGAAAGGTATGGTTGTAATGGTTGAATGTTCGTCTTTAACCAATACAAGTTGCTCGTCCACTACCTGAGGTTGAAGGTTGTTTGCTTTTATGTATTCATCTGTCACTTCACTTGGTTTGTAGAATTCTTTTGTTTTAACATTCACATTGAAGTATAAAGTGGTAGCAACGATGACACTTATACCCACTTGTCCTACAATTTTAAATCTTCCTGCAAGGCCTTCTTTGTTTTTCTTGAAAACTTTAATGTAATCATCCATAAAACCCACAGCACCTAGCCATATTGTTACTGCTATTGATAAAATAATATATACATTATTGATGCGAGCGAACAAAAGTGTTGGAATTAATATGGCTGCCAATATGATTAGCCCCCCCATGGTTGGAGTACCTTGTTTTTGCTTTTCGCCAGCCAAACCTAAATCTCTAATTTCATCAGCTACTTGCAAACTTCTAAGTTTATCTATTAGGTTTTTGCCAAATACCATCGAAATTAACAAAGATGTGATAATGGCCATTGCCGCTCTGAAAGAAATATACTGAAACAAACCCGCTCCAGGGAAGTTCATTTCTTTCTTTAAATACTCAAATAAATAATATAACATAATCTATAATTTGAAAATCTGAAAATTCATTGTTTACCTCTTTTTTTACTTTTTACTTTCGCCTTTTTACTTTTAAATACCTTCAAACATTTTAAACATTTCTAGAAGCACTTCTTTATCATCAAAATGATGTTTAACTCCTTTTACCTCTTGGTAAATTTCATGCCCTTTTCCAGCTATCAAAATGATATCTCCTTTTTTTGCAATACTTACAGCAGTTTTAATAGCTTCCTTTCTGTCACTAATTCTTAAAGTCTTTTTGAAATGCAGAGGTTTTACTCCCTTTTGCATATCATCTAAAATGGCTTCAGGCTCTTCGTTTCGAGGATTGTCAGATGTAAATACAACTTTGGTACTTAGCTCACATGCTACATCTGCCATTACTGGTCGTTTTGCTGCATCTCTGTTTCCTCCGCATCCCACTATGGTTATCAGCTCTTCATTTCTAGTGCGTAATTCGTTGATAGTAGATAATACATTCTTCAATGCATCTGGGCTATGCGCATAATCAACTATGCCTATTACTCCATTGTTTGATCTATAATATTCAAATCTGCCTTTTACAGCTGATATATTGCTTAGGTGTGTTATGATTTCATCTCTCTCTTTACCCAATAAAAATGCAGCACCATAAACAGCTGCTAGATTGTAAGCATTGAAATTGCCAACCAACCTAAACCAAGCTTCTTGCTCATTAATGTTAAGCAACATGCCATTGAAATCACTCTCAATTATTTTGGCTTTGAAATCAGCCATGCTTTTTAGAGAATAGGTATAACGAGATGCTTTGGTGTTTTGCAACATCACCATTCCGTTTTTATCGTCTTTGTTAATTAACGCAAAGGCATCTTCATTCACCTCGTCAAATAGTTTTTTCTTAGCTTTAATATAATTATCAAAAGTTAAATGATAGTCTAAATGGTCGTGAGTGATGTTTGTAAATATGACTCCTGCAAAATGCAAACCCTTGATTCTATTTTGGTCGATGGCGTGCGAACTGGCTTCCATAAAACAATACTCACAGCCTTGGTCCAACATCTCATTAAGTAATTCGTTAATTCGTATAGAATCGGGTGTGGTATGGGTTGAAGGAATAACAGTTTCGTTTATTTGATTTTGAACGGTAGATAATAAACCTACATTGTGACCAAACGAGCGAAATAAGTTATGGAGTAAAGTTGCTACAGTAGTTTTACCATTAGTTCCAGTTACAGCAGTAAGTTTCATTTTCTTCGAAGGGAAATTGTAGAAAGATGCTGCAATTAAACCCATAGCAGCAGTTGAGTTTTCAACTGAAACATAGGTTACCTTGCTGTTTAACTCGCTTGGTAACACTTCACAAACAATGGCTATTGCGCCTTTTTCAATTACATCTTGAATATATGAATGACCATCAACTGTAGTTCCTTTTATAGCAAAGAATAGTGTAGACTCGGTAATTTGTCTAGAGTCAAAGCATAGCTTTTTAATAACAAGATTGGCATCGCCAAGAATCTTTGCTTGTGGGATATTCGATATAAGTTCTTGTATCGTTTTCACTTAGCTTAACTGTAGTTTAATGGTTATACCTTTATTAATTCGTTCACCTACTTTTATAGATTGTTTTTTTACTTTTCCAAATCCTTCAACTAATACTTTAGCTCCTGACTTGTCAAGCATATACACTGCATCTTTTGCTTTCATGCCTTGTAAGTTAGGCATCATTTTTTGGCTAGTTTTTAAAGGCTGAATGGCGAGTGAATTGTCCTGTATGTCGGCTTGCATCCAATCTGTTTCAAACTCGCTTATGCTATCATTGTGTATGTGTGATGAAATACTTATTTGATTTAAAATTTGTTTTACATCGTTTGTATTTGAAACTTGAATAGTTGGTAAATCATTGCTAAAATGATTATGAGTAAATTTTAATTCTTTATGAAGTTGAATTGAGTTTGCATATACTTTATCTGCTAAATCTTTAAAAACCGGTCCTGCCACTGCAGCTCCGTAAAACACACCTTTACTTGGTGCGTTCACCATCACAAAACAGGTGTATTTAGGATTCTCTGCAGGGAAGTAGGCGCAAAAAGATGAACGATAAATTTTCTTCTTGTAGCCATGTTTTCTATCTGCTACCAAAGCGGTTCCCGTTTTACCAGCTGCTGTATAGTAAGGACTTCTTAATTTTGAGCCAGTACCGCGTATCACAACACCTTCAAGCATTTTTCTTAAATAGGCAAGGGTTTCATCATTGCATACTTTTTCTACCAACACTTCTGTGTGGTATTCTTTAACGGTGTTGACATTATTAACTATCTTTTTAACAAACAAAGGCTTTACCATTTTGCCATTGTTTGCTACTGAATTATATAGAGTAGCTATGTGCAAGGGTGTAACCAATACTTCGTAACCTATGCTGCTCCATGGAAGCGTGGTGCATGACCAAGCTCTATTTGAAGGATGCTTAATCAATGGCACTCCTTCACCCTGAATTTGAAGACCTAATTTCTTAGTTAAATGAAGTTTTTCTAAGTGATTATAGAACAGTTCAGGTTTGCCTCTATAGTTATTGAAAACAGCCTTTGAAATAGCTACATTGGATGATTTCTCAAAGGCAGTTTGAATATTAATCAATCCACTTCCTTTGCCTTCAGACTCGTGAATAGTAGCATTTGGGCAATATTGGTGCGAACCATCTTCGGTATCAAATAAGTCGTTTTTGTCAATCACTCCATCATCCAACAAAGACATTACAGAAGCTAGTTTGAAAGTTGAACCTGGCTCTAAACATTCGCCCACAGCATAGTTAAAGCGCTCTTTGTATTCTCCTTCGTTAACCCTGCTAAGATTTGCTATCGCTTTTATTTCGCCTGTTTGTACCTCCATTAGTATGGCTGTTCCCCATTCAGCATCATTTAGTTTCAATACGTTCATCAATGAATGTGTGGCCACATCTTGTAAATTAATGTCAATGCTTGTGATGATATCATTACCATGTTGTGCTTCTATTTCGTCATCATCATTTAGCGAAATCCAAGTACCTCCAGCAATTCTTTGCATCGCTTTCTTGCCACTTGTGCCGGCTAGGTATTTATCAAAGGCACCTTCAATTCCCACTTTAGCTACATTATCTTGTGTAAAACCAATGGTTCTTTCGGCTAAGTAATCAAAAGGTTTTTCTCTTCTGTTTTTATTTTCAACAATAAGACCACCTTTGTATTTCCCTAACCTCAAAATGGGTAGTTGTTGCACCCTGCGCATTTGTTTAAAACTCGCTTTCTTATGTAACACATGATAGCGCTCTTTTCTCTGACGTAGGTTAGTGATAAGTTTTTTATAACTATCTTTACTTTTATCTTTAAATATGTTTGATAAACCTAAAGATAAACTATCAATACCATTTTCAAACTCTTCATCCTTGGCGGCTACAGCATCAATAATGATGTCGTATATTGGCATAGATGTAGCCAATAGGTTTCCATTGCAATCAAAAATATTACCACGTACAGGCTCCACATCAAACACTTTTGTACTCAAGCTGTCAGCCATGTTGAGCCATTTTTTACGTTCTATAAAATCAATTTTTATTAGGTACCAAATAATAAAGCAAGCAAATACAAGCATACCGCCAAAAGCGCTGTATGTGCGTACAAGTATTACTTTTCGTATGTTGGTATTAATTGCCATTAATAGTTATTTTTTGTGGCGGATTTTTTGATTCTTTTATTCCTAAATGTTCAAGCCTTTTTGCAATAGATGATTGTCTGCTTTGATTCATCATTTCGCTCATAATGCTTGTGTATTCGCTTCTTAATTCTTTATTTTCTTTGTTTACTTTATCAATACTTCTTATCAGCTTCTCGGTGGTATGTCCATTCCATATTAACAAGACCAATAGAAAGCAGATGAACAATGCAAAAGGCAATTGTTTTAATAATATTTC
>CAIVPY010000366.1 GCA_903907885.1 uncultured Bacteroidota bacterium | reverse complement strand
TATTTATCATGAACATGGCACTCATAGCAATTTCCAGCGGTTGAAGCTGATGTACCTGAGTTTAATGAATACAATGAATAAGGAACGCTTAAAAACTGAGTTGTGTTTGTTATACTATAATTTGATCCTCCATTAGGGTCTGTTTCAGTTTTAATGAAAAAAGGACCGGCACCCCAATTAATAGTATTCATTGCACCACTAACTACAGTTCCACCGCCAATTTCTATAGTAACTAAACCATTGCCATTAGATGTTGTTAATTGTGTTTCAGAATAAACTACTGCACCCGTAGTTGTACCTTGTAAAATGCTCACTTTCATACCTACTTGGGCATTTACAACAAGGGCGAAAGAACTGTTACGAACAACAGCTTGATAACTCATTTTATGAGGAGATTGTGCCCATAAAACGTTAAACGAAAATAGCATTAAAGCTACGATACTGATTTTGTTGTACTTTTTCATATTGGTTAAAATTTAATGATTTTAAATGTTTTAATTGCTTTGCCATCTTCTATTACTTTTACGAAGTAATACGAAGTGGTTAAATGAGCTGTTTCAATAGTTGTCTCTTCAGAAACAATTGGTTTAAAGGAAAGAATCTTTCCTTGTGAATCGAAGAATTCATAAGACAAATTTTTCAATTGTTTGTTTTCGATTTTCAAGGTAAAATTATCAATCGTTGGGTTTGGATAAACAGAGGCTGTCAAAATAATGTCTTTAGCCTTTTCTTCCATACCAACAACTGAAATTTCATAAGGTTGTTGTAAGCCTTGATTAATCTTGTTAGTGGTTCCCGAAGGAGAGGAGTAGAAAATCTGGCCAATGCTAAAACTGGCAGTACCACCTGTTCCGCTTGCTTTTCCGCCTGCAGACACATTGCCCCGCTGAGCGAAAAGTGTTGTTGACCCTAGTCCTAGAATGCAACAACAAATAATGTAAATAGTTTTTTTCATAATTTAAAAATTTAGCAACCTCTCTTTTAAAATACTTATTGATACATAATTATTTCAAAAACGAATTGTAATAATTTCTTTACAAACGTCATTCATAATCAAAATTAAAAAAATGACAATAATTAATAAAATATGTGTTTTATATCACTTTTATAACTAATACAAGTCAGCATATAGCATACCAATAGCCTTACAATCAAATAAATAATAAGATTAATTGTTTAACAAATAGAGTCGTTGTAATCAGGTCGATTTTCGTAATTGTCATTCGTATTGTCTTTTTTGTGTAAAAAAGCATGAAAGTTAAAAAAGCCCAATAAATCAAAATTAAAAATGGCTTAAAACACTATGTTTGGTCGGTTATTAATTACCGAATCAGGTTAGAATTCTCTTTATGTAGTAATGATTTAATTCAAGATAATGCTTTGTACTCGTGTTATCCTTATGAAATATATAAAATTGAAATTGTTATGAGAACCTGTTTTCAAAACGATAGTCCTTTAGTTTTTGGGCTTTGATTTGCGTGTAAGCAACAATACCCATGGTCATACAGCCACCAAAGATCACAGACGAAACTGTTCCAATAAATTTAGCCGCTAAACCACTTTCAAAAGCACCGATTTCGTTTGATGATCCAATGAAAATAGTGTTTACTGCTGATACCCTTCCTCGCATATCATCAGGGGTTTCGAGTTGAAGAATATTGCCTCTTACCACCACGCTAACGCTGTCAAAAACTCCACTTAAGAATAGGATGACCAGTGATAAATAAAAATTTGTACTAATGCCGAATAGTAACATACAAAGGCCAAATCCACCAACAGCTTTGATTAATGTTGAACCTGGTTTATTCATCTGAGGCAATAGGGCAATTACTATCATAGTAATTGCTGATCCCAGAGAAGGTGCAGCTCTTAGGAAACCCAATCCTTGAGGCCCCACATGCAAAATCTCATCTGCAAATACAGGCAACAAGGCCACGGCCCCTCCAAACAATACTGAGAACATATCTAATGAAAGGGCGGATAAAATAACCTTGTTGTTATAAACATAACTCACACCCGCCTTTAAACTTTTAATCATGCCCTCACTTGGTTTTAAATCTGAAACAGGTTTTGATTGAATACGTAAAATGGAAATAAAGGATAAACCTATAAGGGTTGATACGATGATAAAAGTGATACTAATTCCTGCATCAGCATATAAAAAACCTGCACTTGCAGGCCCTGCTACGGCTGCTATTTGCCATACAGAACTATTGATGGTACTGGCTTGTGGAAGTTTGCTTCTATCAATGATTTGAGAGAGAAAAGCAAAAGCGGTTGGAGAATAAAAGCCCCTTGCCACTCCGCTCAAAAAGATAAAGAAGTAAAGAAAATTGACGATGCTAGTTTGGCTATAAATATTTCTAACCGTTGGATGGGTGATATACAAAACACCCAAAGCGCCTAAGAACATAGTTCCTAATGCAAAGAGTAAGATATTTCTTCTATTGTAAACATCAGCTGCATGTCCCGCAAATAAGGCTACTGTAAGCGCAGGAATGGCCTCTGCCAATCCTATTAAGCCTAAGGAAAGCACATCATGAGTTAGGCTGTATATTTCCCAACCTATGGCCACAGCTTGTATTTGCAAGGCCACTGTCAGCAAGAATCTTGTGCTGATAAAAAATCGGTATTCTTTTTCTTTTAATAGTTCTAGTACCAAGTTAGTTGATAGTTGTTAGTTGAAAGTCAATAGTGGATAGTTTTAATAATCACTTTCCCCTAAATCCTTTTTACTATTGCTTAATTCCAATCCATTTAATCAAATCCTTATAACTTGGTTTTTTGCCATACATCAAGATGCCAATTCTGTATATTCTTCCTGCAATCCAAACTACAGTGACAAAACCTGCTATCATGCATAACATCGATAAACCCAACTGCCAAGCAGGTACACCAAATGGAAGCCTTACCATCATCACAATAGGAGAGGTGAGTGGTATCATACTTAACCAGAAACTGATATTACCATTAGGTGAGGAAGTAACTACACTTTGTGCCACTACCAATGAAAACACCAATGGAATGGTTATAGGTAGCATAAATTGTTGCGTATCGGTTTCGCTATCTACTGCAGAACCAACGGCTGCAAACAAGGCTCCATAGAACAAATAACCTGAAACGAAGTAGAAGATAAACATGCCAATGATAAGTGTAAAATTGTATTGTGATAAATCAGATAGGAAGTTTAAAACGCCATTTTGTTTTACTTGCGCAGCACCTTGTTGTGTGGCTGCCGACATTGATTGAATTGCATCAGGCGGTAAATCCATTAATGATAGTATGAGTTTGCTAACCATAGGGCTAAGCACAATGACCAAAAGTGCCCATAAAATAAATTGTGTTAAACCTACCAAAGCTATACCGATTATCTTACCCATCATTAGTTGGAAAGGCTTCACTGATGAAATGATTACTTCAACAATGCGATTGGTTTTTTCTTCAATCACACCTCGCATCACTTGCACCCCATATAGGAAAATAAAAAGATAAATAAGAAAGGCAGAGAAATACCCAATGGCTGTGGTTACACCCGTGTTTCCTTTTTCTAAACCATCATCCGTTAATTTAACGGTATTGATTGATACACTGGTTTCATTTACCTTATCTAAAAGCTCTTTTTCAATACCAAATTTACCCAATTTAATATTCTTCAATACGTTTTCAATTTGGTCTTCAATATAGGATTGGGTAGATAAGCTTGGTTGTTCTTTTGAGATAAAAGTTACCTTACCAAGACTATCTCCTGTTGATTGAGGAATGATAAGAATACCATAATCATCGCCTTGTTTAAGGCAGGCTTCTTCATTGCCTTTGATGCTTCCATTGTAGTTGAATACAATTGTTTTGCTGTCTTTAAGTTTGTTTGTAAACAAACCACTTTCATCACAAACAGTAATATTCTTTTTGTCCTCGGTTAAATCTTTATTGAACGAAAAAAAGAATATCAAACCATAAAACAATATGATTAGCAATGGCGAAAGTACAGTCATTACAATAAATGATTTTTTCTGTACCCTCGATAGGTATTCTCGTTTGGTGATTAAAAATATTTTATTCATAAAATGAGGATGGATTCGATAATCAATGGCGAATATAAGAGAATTTAAATATGTTTTTTTCTACAACATACCCAAACTCCACATCTCTTTTGCTTAAATAGAATAATTTCCACCCGAATAATCATTTAGAACCAAAGTCTATAGAAGCAATTTCTCTATTGTTAGAAAAAATATTTCTTTTTTGTAAAACTAT
>CAIVPY010000365.1 GCA_903907885.1 uncultured Bacteroidota bacterium | reverse complement strand
TAGTAAATTTGTTTATACATGATAAACTCTTTTCATACAATGAATCGTATATGTTAATTTCTAAATGACGAAATATTGACAATTAATGATCGGGCAGCGAGAAGTAGAATCGAGTTCCTTTGCCCAAATCAGAATCTAACCAAACTTGCCCTCCTTTGTCTTCAATAATTTTTTTAACAATAGCCAAACCTACTCCAGTGCTTTCAAACGAATCGCGCGATTGTAAGGTTTGGAAAATCTGAAACACTTTTTCGTGAAACTCGGGTGCTATTCCAGGCCCATTGTCTTCAACACAAAACTCGTGTATATGACCTTTATGTTTATAGCTAATTGATATTTCAGGATTTTCGTTTGAATTGTATTTTATTGCATTGCTAATATAGTTGGTAAGCACTTGCTCAATGGCAATTCGTTCATTATGTATTTTAGGTAAATCATCTTTAATTTTTATTTTAAACTTATCAGGAATAGCTAAAGAGTCAATGATTTCTTTTACCATAAAATTCAAATCAATATCCTCAGGGTTTGGTTTCATTCTGCCTGCTCGAGAATATTCAAGAATACCATTAATTAAAGATTCCATACGGTTGACTCTAGTTCTCAATAAATCAAAATTTGTTTTTATATCTCCCTGCATCTGACCTTCTAAATCTTCCTCAATCCACATCGATAAGTTATTTATACCTCTTAATGGCGCTTTTAAATCGTGTGAAACGATGTAAGCAAATTGATCAAGTTCTTTGTTTTTCCTTTCTAGCTCATTGGTATATTCAAGCAATTTTCTTTCAATTTCTTTTTGGGTTGTTATATCTTGTAAAATACCGCTAACAATAAGCCTTCCATTTCTTTTTTCAGGAATACCTTTGGTTCTAACATCAACCACATTTCCTTTTTGAGTAATTATTTGTCCTTCTATTTCAAATGCTTCTTGCTTGTCGATCACCCTTTTAAATTTCTCTAGAAAAATTATTCTTGTTTCATCTGAATAATATTTGAATGCTTCATTAATAGATAGCGTTTTTGGTTCGTCAATTTCGTAAATGGTGTACATTTCTTTTGCCCACTTCACAGTTTGCAATGACATATCAATTTCCCAACCACCTACTTTGGCAATATGTTGTGCTTCTTCTAAATCTTGTTGGTATTTTAAAATTTGTTCTTCAGCAAGTTTTCTTTCAGTGTTATCGAATGCCACACCAATTAACCTTGATGGGTTGTTTTCAGGGTCTTTAAATAGCTTTGAAAATGCTGAAACATACCTTGTTTCAAGGTCTGAATTTATAATCCTAAACTCTCCTTTGTAGCCATCCAAATTTTTAACAGCATGTTGTATTTCTTCATATACTTTTTCTCTATCGTCATTATGCAAGACAGATTCAAATGCTTGATAACTAGCATGGGTATTAATAGAATTAATATCAAGAATATTAAACATAGTTTTACTCCAAATCATGCTGTTATCTTTTAAATTCCAATCCCAAACGCCCATATTGGCAGCATTAATAGCAAGTAAAAATCGCTCTTCACTTTCTTTTAATTTATCTTCAGCAATTTTCCGTTCGGTAATATCAATTCCAAACCCAATGATATTGTTTACCTCATTGTTATCGTCAATAATTGGATACATTCTTCGTAGCATCCATTTAGGATTGCCGTTTGCTAGCATCAGGCGTTCCTCGTATTCAAATATTTGTTTTGAGTTGTAGGCAGTATCAAAAACTTTTCTTCTTTCATCAGCCATTTTCCTGTCTCTTCCATAATGATCGCAGTATTCATAATCATCATGGCCAATGGCCCATTGCCTTTTTTCAGGGTCGTTAATAGCTACTTCGTTTATAAATAAATATTTATGATTGCTATCAAACACTACTAAGTCGCTAGGTACTTTATTTAAAATTCTTTCATAAAAATCTTTTAAGTTTTTTAATTCTTGTTCGGCTTTTTTCCTTTCGGTTATATCCCTTGAGTTTACAACAATTCCACCAACTCCTGAATCCTCCATCAAATTATTCCCTATTGATTCGATGCTTAAATAGGTTCCATCTTTTCGTCTGAATCTAAATTCAATTAAATCGGATATGCCACCTTTTTCCATCCCTTTAAAAAATTCAGCAATCACCCTTGTTGTATCTTCAGGATGTATAAAATGAAAAATATT
>CAIVPY010000364.1 GCA_903907885.1 uncultured Bacteroidota bacterium | reverse complement strand
CGAATAAAAGGGTAAATCTTGCACTGGATTGCCCATCAACAATATGTAAACTGCCAAGCAAGCAATGGCAATAAGGATATTTAAGGCTGCATTGTAAATGATTTTGGCAGCTATCATTTGTTGCGGTTTCACTATGTTGTGGTAGTATAAATTCTTGCCTTTGCCTTCTACAATAAAGCTTTTTGAAACTGCATTTACCGAAGCAAACAACATAATCAACCAAAAAATGGCATTCCACGAAGGACCATTAAGCATTTTTACACTCAGATAAACAATAAATACCGCTGAAAATACATACAATAATATACCATTTAAAGCATAGCGTTGACGCCATTCAATGGTTAATTCCTTTTTTATTAAATTGGCAATAGGTTTTATTTCCACCATGCAAATATATTTAGTTTTGTATGAAAGATTTCTCCCTACCGCTATAAATCTTTTGTTCAAATGAAGCTTCATTTCTAACGCAACGAAGTGAAGTGTGGTAATTTTTATTAAGAGATTGCTTCGTACCTCGCAATGACGATTGCATGCACTGTGAAAATCGTCTTCGCATTCGGAGTGTATTTGAAATTGACCTACATAAAATCTGCCAGAAAATGTTTTTGATTTTTTGTGGGATAGTTTGCTGAGCGGAGTCGAAGCATAAGTAAGCATACTTGGCTCATGCCTCATTAATAATCTACAACTTTTTATTTCTTCATGAGCACTTAGTATGCGCTGCAAGAAAAAAGCAAATTACATTTTCAAAGATTTTATGTTAGTCTTGATTTTTTGTTTCGTTTGAATTTATACTGAGCGATAGTCTAAGTATCAAGACAAAATGAAAGCTAAAACCATTTAATTTGTCCTGAACTCGGGTTAAATAGATCTTCTCAATTTTTGAATGTGCTACATTATTATTACCTCAATAAGGTTCTTTTTAAGGTTCTTTCAAAAAATGAGATTGACCATTAAAGCAATATTCATTTAAATTTGAAAGTGGGGTTTCAAAACAATAATTTCCTAAAGAAAAACTAATAACTCTATTATTGCTAAATTAAACACAAATCAACATGTCAGTAAAATCGCTACACGACCTCTATGTTTTCGAATTAGAAAACCTACGAAGAGAAATATCCTTTTACAAACACGAAAGTAATTTATGGTTAGTTCATTCAGCGGTAAATAATTCAGCTGGAAATTTATGTCTTCATCTTACAGGTAATATTCAACATTTTATTGGTGCAATTGTTGGCAAAACGGATTATGTAAGAAACCGTGATGCTGAGTTTAATGATAAGCATCAAAGTAAATTGGATTTACTTAATGAGATTGAAAAAGCAACTGAAGTAACTCATTTAACATTTGATACACTAAACGAGGAGGATTTAACAAAGACCTACCCTATTGATTTTATGGGAATACAAACTACCGATTTTTATCTTACAAGATTCTTAGCGCATCTAAGTTATCACCTTGGTCAAATAAGTTATCATCGAAGGTTGTTAGATGTTTAGGTTTGTTGGAATTTCAACTCCAACTCTTCTATCACTTGATTATTGATAATATGTTGCTCTACAATTCTTTCTACATCATCAATGCTCACATTACCATAGTATGTGCCATCAGGATAAATAACCATGGATGGCCCAAAACTACAAGCATCTAAGCAGCCTGCTCGTTGGGCTCTAACAGAGGTTTGCAGACCTTTGGCCTTTAATACTTCTCTAAATTTCTCCACCAATTCCATGCCTTTGGCTTCTCCGCAGCATTTTTTGCCTTCGGCTTTTTGATTGGCACATATAAAAATATGTTTATCGTATTTCATGTTTCTTATTCAGCTATAATTAAAAAGTAATTCTTCTTGCCTTTTTGGGCAATTAGGTATTTGTTATTGATAAGTTGCGAAGTATTCACTTGGGCTTCCACATCCATTAGTTTCTCTTTGTTAATGCTTACACCGCCTGCAGAAATCATTTTTCTGGCTTCACCTTTTGAAGGAAATATTTGGGTCTTTTCGGCCATCATTTCAACCAATCCTAAACCAGATTCAAGCTCAGATTTAGCAATGGTAAACTGAGGAACACCATCAAAAATATCTAAAAAGGTTTCTTCGCTTAATGTCGCAAAAGCCTCGGAAGTAGAATTACCAAAGAGTAT
>CAIVPY010000363.1 GCA_903907885.1 uncultured Bacteroidota bacterium | reverse complement strand
TACATGCCTTATTTTACGAATGGCATTACTCACATAATTGTAGTGAGACCCGACTGGAGATAGTACATCAATAGCATCGGCATGCGTAATCAAATCACTATAATGCAAAAAACGATTAATGCCAAAATTATTTTCAATTGTTTGGGCACTTTCATCATCGTGATCGTAAAAGCCAACCAATTCGAAATCTTTCATTTCTGAAATTTTTTCGATATGTTTTTTACTTATTTCATTTGCACCAACGATACCAATCTTTATCATTTAACTATAAAGTTATATTACCCAACAAATCTATAAAGTAACCTTTAGTTGAAGTGTTTGTAAACGCTCATGTTTAAACAGCGACATTTTTTTATCAAATATACTATACACCTTATAGTTATAATTTTAGGTATATAGTTGATAGAATATTGTATTTATTGAGTTTTGATATGAAAATTTATAATATTTATTTTATGGTAAAAATGCTAAACCAAAGTTAAGAAGCATAAAAAAGATTTAATTATTATTGTAGCATTGATAACAGATACATATAAAGACAAAGGCGCTAGGAAACAACTTGTCAGAGAGTTGAAAACAAAAGGAATATATGATGATAAAGTATTGGCAGCTATGCTTAAAATACCTCGACATTTTTTTATGCATAAAGATTTTCGCCACCATGCATATCTTGACAAAGCCTTTAGAATAGGGGAGGGGCAAACCATTTCACAACCGTTTACTGTAGCTTATCAAACGCAATTACTACACATTGAAAAAAACGAAACTGTTTTAGAAATAGGAACAGGAAGTGGTTATCAAGCATCGGTACTATTAGAGTTAGGAGCTAATTTAACTACCATTGAAAGACATGAGCCATTGCATATTGAAGCCCAAAAGGTTTTGAAATACTTGGGCTACCATGCAAATTTTATATGCGGTGATGGAAGTTTGGGTTATGCTCAAAATGCTCCTTATGATAAAATAATTGTAACAGCAGGTGCACCTGTGCTGCCCAAGGCTTTAATTGAGCAGCTAAAAGTTGGGGGGATTCTGATTATTCCCATAGGTGACAGTAAAACCCAAAAAATGCACTCTATTATCAAAACAGGTAAGGCAACTTTTGAAGATATTGAGCTAAACGATTTTAAGTTTGTACCCCTCATTGGCGAACAAGCTTGGTAAATCAATTATTTACGCACATGAGGGTATGATTTTAAATTATTGGTATTAAGTTTCTTATACGTAAATTTTGAAGTGATATTAACTTTTTTTAAAACACTGTTTGGTTTTGTCGTCTTGACAAAGTCAAGTTCATACTTATATTTGATATACGTTAATAAAAAAAATGAAAAAACAATTACTAAAATGATCGCTGTAGCTGGAATAGTAGCAGCATCAATTTTTACATCAAATGCCCAATTTTCAGTAGGCTTAACGGGTGGTATGGGTTTGCCAATGGGCGACATGGCTGAAAAAACAAAAATGAATGTGGGTACAGGTTTTGGAGGTGGAATTACTGCTCGCTATTGGCTTAATGAAAAGATGGCTGTAGGGTTGAATGCAAGTTATTTTTCTTTTGGCTTACATGATGTGCCAGCAGGTTTTACAAATGCCAGCATTGCTGTTATGCCTATTTCAGCAGCTTTTGATTATTATTTTATGGAAGAGGGAATTAAACCTTTTGTAGGTTTGGAAGTTGG
>CAIVPY010000362.1 GCA_903907885.1 uncultured Bacteroidota bacterium | reverse complement strand
ATTACTCTAAAAATTTTCCAGCTGTAATAGCTCCAGCTACAGGTCCTCCAATGTTTTTCATATCTGCAATATCGCTTTTTATCAAAGTAGCAAAGTCATCCCAAAAAGGAAATTCAACCAATCTTTCATGAACATTATTCCCACTTTCTTTAAGCGAGGTTTTCGTGTCTTCATTGGCTGTACCCATACAAACTATACCATATTGGCCAATGGCAGCTGCTGCTGCACCTGTTAGGGTAGCAAAATCTACTACCAATTCAGGTTTATATTTTTTTGCATAAGCCAAAGCATCTGCCAACAGCATACGTCCTTCGGCATCTGTGTTTAACACTTCAACAGTTTGTCCATCGTACATTGTTATTACATCACCTGGCGTGTAAGCATCTCCTCCAGGGCGGTTATCTGTGGCAGGAACAAGTGCAATAACATGATAAGGTAATTTGGCTTTGGCTATGGCATACATTGATGCACATGCTACAGCTCCTCCACCCATATCGCACTTCATACTGTCCATGCTATTGGGTGTGGGTTTCAAACTAAGTCCTCCTGTATCATACACAACACCTTTGCCTACTATCACAAAAGGCTTTTTGTTTATAGCTTTAGCGGGTTTATATTCCATAATGGTGAAAGTAGGTGGTGTTATACTCCCTCTATTTACGGCTAACAGCCCGCCCATTTTTAGGCTTTCAATCTGACTTTTGTGCAACACCTCTACTTTAAACCCAGCGGCTTTACCCATCTTCTGCATTTCTTTTGCAAAAGTTACTGCGTTTATAACATTTTGCGGTTCGTTTACTAAGTTTCTTGCTTGATAAACGGCATCATTTACAATGTTTAATTCATCAATATTAATTTGTGAAATTGTGTTACTAACAATAGTAATACTTTGTAATGTGTTTTTTGTTTTTTGACTAGACAGGTATTTGATAAACTGGTAATTTCCTAATGCTGCTCCTTCGGCTACACATAGTAACTCAAACGAAACTTTCTCGGTTGAACTAATCTGAAACGAATCATATTTATGTGCATTAATTGCCCCTGCTATTTTGTGGCCAATGCCTCTGTAGGCTTCATATGTGGCAGCAGTGTTTTTCTTTTCAAACTCTTCAATCAACTGAACAAAAACCAAAGATTCAAATCTGTTTATGGTAATAAAATTATCTTCTTGTTTTATTTTTTTAGCAATATAGGTTGCTTCTTCTTTACTAAAACCAAGTTCGGCCCATTTTGCTTTTTTAGTTGTGATAACCAATAATGAAATTTGGTTATTTATTTTAGAGCTAAGTTGTATCGGTGTCATATATTATCTTTTGTTTGAGCGAGGCGAAGATAATTTTAATTTGTTAATGTAGTAGCGATAAAATTGAAACATAAATTGACTGAAAGTGATTATATAAAAGATAAAATACGAATTGAATTATGATTGCTTGAATTGCATTAAAAAAATATTACTACAGAATGATGGGTGTAGAAATAATTCCTCAATATGCCAGCAAAAACTTAAAGGTAAAGGAATCAACCAGAGTAATATATTTATCCAAATAATTACAGATAATAGCTACCGTTTCAAACGAGTTGTATTGGAGTAAAACTTACTAAATCCTCTCTAAATGGTCAATTTTAGTGATCTGTCAAATCGTAGTGCAACATTATTTGCTTACTATAATATTGCCTCAAAACTAATTGAAATGTTGCGATATATCTCCCTTTGAAAGCTTCTGTTTTATTTTAACATTTTCCTAATTCATCTTTCACAAAGGCCATCAATTCCTTTATATAGCTTTCAGTAAAATTAAACTCAATACCTGCTGTTTTGTAGATTTCGCCTATAGTTTTGGTATAACCCAAACTCAAAGCTTCTTTATATTGTGTGATAGCTTTTGCTTTGTCTGCTATGTAGTTTTTCCATACAGCCAATGCACCTAATTGAGCCATTCCATATTCTATGTAATAGAAAGGTACTTCATATAAATGCAACTGTTTTTGCCAAGTGTAGGCTTGTATATTTTCATACCCACACCAATCAACCATGCCTGTTCCGAAATCTTTGCTAAGCTGTAACCAATAGTCCTTGCGTTCTTGTGCAGAGTGTGTTGGGTTGGTATATATCCAATGTTGAAATTTATCGATGGTAGCAATCCAAGGCAGTATTTTGATGATGCCTTCAAGGTGTTCTTCCTTAGCGCGGTTAAAGTCTTCCTTATTTGGATAAAACTCATCCTGCCCATCATAACTCAATAACTCCATGCTCATACTAGCTAGTTCGGCTACTTCGCTCGGACAGTTTTTAAATGCCGCTAATTCTAAGTCTTTACTTAAGAATGAATGCACCGCATGTCCTCCCTCATGCACCATCGTTTCAACATCGCGGGTGCTGCTGGCAGCATTCATAAATATAAAAGGAACACTGGTTTCCGACATTGGATAATTGTATCCTCCAGGAGCTTTGCCTTTTCTACTTTCCAAATCCAATCGCTCCATATTGTCCATAGTTTCAATACACCACGCAAAATAATCATCCACTTTTCTAAAACACCTTTCAGTTTTATCTATCAAATCTTTGCCACTTGTAAATGGCTCAAGGGCTTCACGGTTTTGTGTATCCACTTCCATATCCCACGGACGAAGGCTCTCTAAGTCTAAATCTTTTTCACGTTTTTCTGCAAAAGCTTTTACCAATGGCATCACTTCTTTTTGAATGGCACTATGAAAATCAAAACAATCTTTTGGTGAATAATCAAATCTGCCCATAGCTGCAAACATATAGTCTCTGAAATTGTCAAAGCCTGCATTTATTGCCACTTGATGACGAAGATAAATCAATTTATTAAACAATTCATCAAGTTCTGAAACATGTGCTTGTCTCTTTTCATTAATCTTTTTGAAGGCGTTTTCTCGTTTATCTCTATCTGGATTTTTAAGAAAATTGGCAGCTTGTTGCATGGTCAATTCCTTGCCATCAATTTCTACATTCATGCTACCTATAATGGCTGCATATTTCTGCGATTCAGTGGAGATTTCAGCCATTAAGGGCACATTTTCTTCCCTGAATATTTCTATTTCTTTTCTAATACCACGCAAGTAAATAAAGTGCTTTTCTTTGTCTAACTCATCAACAAAGGGTGATTGAATGAACTTATGATTTAGCTTATCTGTTAAAGGAGATATTTGAGGTTCAATTTCTGTTACAAAAAACAAATAGGCTTGTTCCAAATCTTTGTTAGTGGTATCACAGGTCATGCGCACGTAGCGCCACGCCATATCTTCACTCACAAAAGCTTCTAACTCACTTCTGTCTTTCAGCCAATTTTCTAAATCGGTTTTGCTATTGATTTCTCTTTCTAATAATTGAATGAAATAAGGTGATAAAACATCCCATGATGTTACTTTTAATTTATTGGGTAAAAATTTGCGATGAATAATGGTTATCATAATGGTAAAAAGCTTTATGCGAGTTTAGGAATTATATCTGAAATATTCTCAAATAACTTATATCAGCCATCTGTATGCTGAT
>CAIVPY010000361.1 GCA_903907885.1 uncultured Bacteroidota bacterium | reverse complement strand
CGGTGAAATTTAAAGGAATAATCAAGGGGCTTCATTATTTACGAAAACATAATTATAAAAGGTATTTGAGAGAAGCTAAGGTTGATTATTTTAATGATGCAAAACTGGACTTGCAAAACAAATGAATATTAAAAATCATTTCAAATTGTTATAAAACAAAACTACAAGTGCTACTTGTTTTAAATTAACCTATCTCAGCTATATAATTCCGTTAATTGAATACAAATATTATTAATAGTATTTCGCAGCAGGATTTATCTCTGCCCCTTCATCCCTTTACTAAGAGTACCCAGAAATTGTTAAACTGGTTTGTATTTTTCCTAGCATTTCCTGCTATAGATTTACTGGGAAGTTCGATTACTTTTTATTTGTTTATTGCAATTATAGTTAAAGTCGGTTCTTTTTGGAATAAAAAATTTAATGGCAAAACAGTTTTGTTTTTGTTTTTAGCCATTGTTTTGATTACTTCTTTTTTTGCACCTCCAATGCCCCGGCATCCTGGTTTTTTTGCATCTGCCAAATTGGTTATACAATATGTTTATTGGATTTTTGTGGGATTATTTTTTATTAGCCAATACAAAAGAATCAATTTGCTGCAGCTCAGTAAATGGGTATTCTGGGCTACCATAGCATCAATTGTATGTTTTTATTTGATAAAGTTCAAATTAGAGACAGCTGCCTTTAGTATTATTTTGGCAGATACTAGAAATGGTTTTGTTTTTAACCTGCTCTGTACGATTCCTATTTCTTTTTATTTTATTATAAATACTTGGAGTAAAAAAATGGCTATCCTGATTATGCCATTTTTTTTATTCGTCATGTTATTGACTGATGGTCGTTCTGCAGCTGTACTAATAATTCTTGAATTACTTTTTATAGCTGCAATTATTTATCCTTTTATATTAAAAGCAACAAGGATTTTGGTGCCTGTTTTGGGCTTTTTGTTTTTTATAGCACAAACTGATGTTGCACAAATGTATTTAGACTCATTGGCAGATGATGTGGAGTCTTTCAATCCACGTTTTGCAAATTTATTAAGGGGAAAGGATGAAGGAGATTTGAGCTTTGATAAATCTTGGTTAATTAGAAAAGTGATGATTGATAAGGGGCTAGAGATTTTTGACGAATATCCATTAAGAGGAATTGGAGCGGGAAATTTTACATTTATAGACAGTAAAATTTCTACATTAGACCAATATGAACGACTTGGTGCTGAGGATGTAGATTATTTTAATAAAAGGTCACCACATAATTCATATTTACAGGTTTTAGCAGAATTGGGCATTTTTGGTTTTGGTTTATTTATTAGTTTGTTAATAGTACCACTCACATTCTTTGTACGGCAATTGTTTACATCAAAAATGAAAATTGAGTATTTGCCAATGGTAAGTTTATTTGCTATTTCCATGCATTTTTATGCCATAGCAGCTCTTTATGGGGCTATAGCCTGGTGGGTCATTGGGTTATCCTGGGCGGTTTTAAATAATAGTAAAAAAAATAGATGAAAATTGCTTTTTACTATCATGTTGTTATATGTGAAGCGGATGGATCATTGAAACTACCGGGTTATCTTGGTGTATTTATTGATTCTATTGCAGCTGAAGTAGATGAATTGTATTTGTTAATGCATGAGGCTAAAAAACAGGAGATAGAAACATGTGATTATGTATTAAAGGGCACCAATATTATTTGGATAAATTTAGGAACTAAAACTCCCGCTTGGCACCGGGCTATATTTTACCGAAAAATATTAAAAAAGGTTTTGGCTAAAATGGAAGTTTGTGATGCTATTATCGTACGTTCTCCTACACCATTGGCGCCTTATTTTCATAAGTATTTAATGAAGCCTGTATTGTGGTTTATGATCGTTGGAGATTATGTAGAAGGGGCCATAAATAGGGGCAATTTGAGTTTTCGG
>CAIVPY010000360.1 GCA_903907885.1 uncultured Bacteroidota bacterium | reverse complement strand
CAATAGATACATACGCACTGTCATATCAAACGATGTGAGAGGTACAGAATATGGAGCGGTATTGAAAAATATATATGCAGTAATGGCAGGTGTTTGCCATGGATTAGGCTATGGGGATAATTTTCAAGCGGTGTTGATGAGTAATGCCATACGAGAAATGAAGCGATTTTTAAGAAATATTACTGACACCAATCGAAAAATTAACCACTCAGCCTACCTAGGTGATTTGCTAGTTACAGGCTATTCGCAACACAGTAGAAACAGAACCTTTGGTAACATGATAGGCAAGGGATATACAGTAAAATCTGCTCAATTAGAAATGAACATGATTGCTGAAGGGTATTATTCTATCAAAACCATGTATGAGCTCAACGAAAATCAGAACATTAAAATGCCCATACTTGATGCAGCTTATAACATCATATACAATAACGCTTCAGCCAAAACTGAAGTTGAAAAATTAACTGAAAAACTGGTATAGTAGTTCAAAACATCTAGGATGTCGGATAAGAAAAATAAATCTTTCAAAACTGGTTCAGTCGTTAATTTTAGCTTGCTTCGGAGAATTTTTTCGCTTGCATCACCCTACAAAAAAAAGTTCTACATTTCAGCCGCAATCACCATCTCAGTTAGTTTTTTAGGTCCTATTAGGCCCTACATTATTCAACACACCATCGATAATTTTATTGCCAATGGCGATGAACCTGGGTTGATAAAAATGGGCGTTTTTCTTTTTGTATTGTTATTGATTACTGCCTTGTTGCAACTTTGGGGCACTTTCCTAACCAATTATTTAGGTCAAAGTATTATCAAAGATTTAAGAAATAAGGTATACCAATTTTTAAGTACAAGGCAATTAAAATTTTATGATAAAACACCTGTTGGTACACTCGTAACACGCTGTATCAGCGATATAGAAACTATTACCGATGTGTTTGCAGAAGGGTTAATTAACATTACGGGCGATATCCTTCAAATTGTTTTTGTGTTATCATTAATGTTTTACACCGATTGGAAATTGTCTTTGATTAGTCTTTCAGTACTACCCTTTTTGTTTTATGCAGGATATTGGTTTAAAGAAAAAGTGAGGCTCTCTTTTGAAGAAGTTAGAACACAAGTAGCCAAACTAAATACCTTTGTTCAGGAGCACATAACAGGGATGCAGATTGTGCAGATATTTAATCGTGAAGAACAAGAATATGCAAAGTTTCAAGCCATAAATGCAGAGCACAGAGATGCAAATATTAAAGGTGTATTTTATTACTCGGTTTTCTTTCCTATAGTAGAAATCATATCAGCCGTTTCAACGGGTTTGATAGTATGGTATGGCGCTAAAGGCATTATTGATAATCATACTTCGGTGGGTGTTATCATTGTATTTATCATGTATATTAATTTATTTTTTCGACCTATCAGACAATTGGCCGATAGGTTTAATACCCTTCAAATGGGTATGGTGGCAAGTGAACGCATTTTTAAACTGTTAGATGAAACAGAGTTTGACGAAAACAGTGGAGATATGAAATTAACTCATGTAAAAGGTGATGTAGAGTTTAACAAAGTGTGGTTTGCTTATGTAAATGAAGAGTATGTTTTGAAAGATATTTCTTTTAAGGTAAACCAAGGTAAAACCCTTGCTCTTGTAGGTGCTACAGGTGCCGGAAAATCATCCATTATTAATTTGTTGAACCGTTTTTATGACATAAATAAAGGTGAAATTTTATTGGATGGTCATAACATTAAAGATATTTCCAATCAGAGTTTGAGGTCTAATATTTCAGTGGTTTTGCAAGATGTTTTTTTGTTTAATGGAAGCGTTTTAGATAATATTAGATTGTATGATAAATCGCTTAGTGATGAAAAAATAATAGCTACAGCTAAACTACTTGGTGCGGATTATTTCATCCAACAATTGCCTGACGGATACCATCAAAAAGTGCAAGAACGAGGCGCTACTTTATCAGTGGGTCAAAGGCAAATGGTTTCATTTATTAGAGCCATGGTAAACAATCCAAGTATTCTTATTTTGGATGAAGCTACCTCTTCTGTTGATAATGAAACGGAGGAAGTTATTCAAAGGGCAATTAGCAAAATGATGGAAGGCAGAACAAGTATTGTGATAGCCCACCGCTTGTCTACTATTAGAGATGCAAATCAAATTATAGTAATGGAAAAAGGGCAGATTATGGAACGTGGTTCTCATCAAGAATTGTTAGATCAAAAGGGATTATATAAGCAATTGTATGAGCATCAGTTTTTGGCAAGTAATCATTGATTGTGAAAACATAAACTCATCTTATAATTGCTTGATATAAACGAAAACCTAACCATTAATATTTCAAACAGATATAATACTGGTTCGTTTTAATACTTCTTAATCGCGAAGCCACTAAAATTGACTAAATAGAAAGCGTGCGGTGGGCCGAAGCATATTTTTTTCTAGATTTTTTGCCTACTTTTTCATCAATGGAAAAAGTAGGAGAAAGAATAAGTTGTAAGATTGAAACTACTTATAAATACCAATCTGAAATAATATACTTATCGCCCTCCCTTAGCTAACGGATGAAATTGCCTACGCTTTAGGCCTAAAGCCAGCAGACAAAATCAATGTTTTTAAGTCTAAGAAATGGTTTAAATGCATATTGATTCCGACAAATTTGAAATAACTCTTTTGTTTATTTTTGGAGTTTTTAAAACTAAACCAAAAATACCATAATAGTTAATTTACCTAATCAAAGTAACTGTACCTCTGTTGGTGTTATTTCCTTTGATATCATTAACCCGAACGATATAAAAATACACACCATCCGATAGGTTGCTTCCATTTCCATCTGTGCCGTCCCAAGCAAAATTTATACTTTTACTTTCATACACCATATTGCCCCATCGGTTGTAAATAATTATTTCGCCATCATAACAAGGAGATATATTACCATCGAGTTTGAAATAATCATTCTTTAAATCTCCATTTGGAGTGAACACATTGGGGAATTTTAGAGCTTCCAAGCTGTCGTTGTAATTAATGTTCAACAGGGCTGTATCAGCGCAAGCAGTGCCATACTCGACTATCATCATTACTTTATAGTTTTTCAATTCTCCTCTTTTAAATGTTTTGATAGGGTTTTCCAAATAAGAGGTATCACCATTTGGGAAAATCCACATAAAACTAATAGCACCAGCAGTTTTGTTTTTATATTTAATAATATTTGAACAAGAATCAACGCTAAAATCAAATTGAGCTTTTTTAATTCTAAAGTCAAATTTAAAAACCGCATTGCTGCATCTTGGACTTGGATTATTTACCGAATATGCCCCTGAGGTAACAGGGAAGTCGGCAATGTGATGAGTAGTGTTATTGTTAGGGCAACTGGCACAAACTGATTGATAAACGATACCTTTTTTGTCAAATCGGCTAGTGCCTCCATCAACATGGTCGTTTGTTTGTGAGCCACCAAAATAGGTGGCATAAAGCAATCCCGATGCGTTTTTATCTAACATCATCAAATAGAATTCACCATCATCATTTGTCTTTTTAAAGGCATCCTCTGTTACCGTCAATCCTGATGGGTCACCGCTGCTTAATTCTGTTCCTCCCCACCCGCTAAAATAGATCCTTTTACAATCATCTACCAAAAAGGCATTGATGGTTAAATCGGGCTTTGCTCGTCCAGAGCCAATGGTTGTTAGCAGGTTTAAATTGTTTAAGCTTGAATCGAATTTGGCAATAAATAATTTCCCATTTTTGTTATTATAGGTTCCTATACTTGAGACATAATCATCTTCTGTTTGTCCTATTACCCAAATATCGGGGCTGTTTTTAGTGTCCAATTCTAAGAAGTAAATCTGATCGTATTTACTTTTCCCAAAATAGGTGGCATTGCTGATGGTTTTTCCATCTGGACTTAATATGGCTATATAACCATCTGTTAAATCGGTATTGCTATGTGATTTTTTGTAAGCAGTATTATGTGTAAACATATCATTGCTGATGGTTCCCCCGGACAAATAAATATT
>CAIVPY010000359.1 GCA_903907885.1 uncultured Bacteroidota bacterium | reverse complement strand
TGTAGTGTTGCTGCACAGGGTGGAAAATCCATGTCTAGTCCTGAAATAGCTTGTCAAAAAACTATTCAGAATGACAGTCAAAGTGCCAAACAAGTCTAAACGGAGTCCCAAAAGTAGCCAGCCCTATAAACGCAGGAGCGAGGCTGAAATGTTAGAAATTGTAAAAGAGATCCATGAAAATGGCCTTCCTAAAAAAACAGCTTGTAAAAAGTATGGAGTTAATCGAAACACTTTAAAGCTTTTTATTTTAAATCAATCCACAAAGGAATTAGTTAGTAATCATTCATTAGATTTATTGTCTACTATGAATGAAAATCAGCAGCATTTAGCCTTGACTAAAAAGATTAAAGAACTCTCTTCAGCACTCGAGAAATCAGAGCTAAAAGTTATCACACTTGAGACTATGATAAAAGTTGCTGAAGATGATCTTAAAATTAAGATCAGAAAAAAGTCTGGTACCAAACAGTCAAAAGAGTAAGGCAAAAAAATCCAAAAGCTACATTGGAAAATATTTGCGCACTGTTTGGTGTGACAAGACAGGCATTTTATGATGCACAAAAGCAAGAACAAAATATTACCATAGCGCAAATGATTGTGCTCTGTTTAGTTCGTGAGACTAGACAGATTATGCCAATGATTGGAACAAGAAAGCTAATCCAACAATTGGCTATTCCATTAAAGGAACACGGTATCAAAATGGGTAGAGATCAGTTATTTGAATTGCTTAGATATCATGGATTGTTAGTTCGTAGAAGGCGTAGAATGGTAAAAACAACTGACTCCCATCACTGGTTGAAAAAGTATCCTAATTTAACTATCAGCCTCACTTTAAACGAGTCAGAACAGCTATGGGTAAGCGATATCACTTACATAAGGACAATACAAGGGTTTAGCTATTTGAGTCTCATAACAGACGCTTTTTCACGAAGAATTGTTGGCTATTGTTTATATCCTACATTGGAAGCCATCGGTTGTTTAAAAGCATTAGAGATGGCTATAGAAACTAGAATGAAAGGAAGAAAACTCATACACCATTCTGATAGAGGTATCCAATATTGTTCAGCAGCCTATGTTGATGTATTGAAACATAATGAGATTGATATTAGTATGACACAAAGTGGTAGTCCTTATGAAAATGCATTAGCTGAAAGAATGAATGGTATACTTAAAAATGAGTTCTATCCTAAAAGAGTATATCAAAATCACAAAGAAGCGATGAAAGTATTAGCTTCTAACATACAAATATATAACAGCAAAAGGCCTCACCTAAGTTTGGGTTATCTCACACCAGATACGGCTCATAATATGGCAGGAACATTTACTAAAAGTTGGAAACAATATCCAAAGAAAAAGAAGCAGGTTTTTTAAGGCATTGCAGAAGCACACAAAAAATATAATCCGGCTAAGAATACTTACCGGACTATTGTGTTCATCTGATTGGAATATCCCTTGCAAGTTGCTCCTCAGCAGAGCTTGTTTATGTTTCTTCCAATAACATAAAGCTAATTATATGACCGTAGATGTCAATATTTTAAAATGAGTATCTTTAAGTGTAATCAGAATCCAGGACTAAGAATTACTAGTGTAAGGAAATATCAGGATTTAATTTAAAAAATGTAAGGTTTATTTAGGACGAGACAATTTAGTGCATTTTAGAGAGGTATTTGTTCGGATTTTTCGATGTTCACTGCTCATGAACAGGTTGTTTTAGTGAACAGTTAATCGTTCATTCCTTCCAGCATTGCTAACCAGGTCGCAACTGGTC
>CAIVPY010000358.1 GCA_903907885.1 uncultured Bacteroidota bacterium | reverse complement strand
ACTCTTTATAAGCTGTATGACTACCTTCGTTTTTTGCTTTATTGTAAGCCAATTCATTTCGATTTGCTTTCATTAAATCAAATAATTTTTTATCATAAGCATATTTAGCCAAGTAAGTATTGTATGCTTCAATAGTATTGGCTGTTTTTGCTTTTTCTGCCGCCAAACCTTCAATCATTAATATGTGATCCAAAATGGAGTTTTCGCTTATTTGAAATTCAATTAATAGTTTTTGTTCCTTAGGATTAGCTGCAGTGGAAGGAAAATTATTTTTAGCTATAACAGCTTTGTCGAAAGCCATTTCAATATTAAAGTCCTGCGAATTGTCTTTACTTGCATATAGTTTTGACAACCCAAAATTAGCTGCTACATGGTTGGGTTTTTCAAAAAGCACTTTTTCAAAACTTAATTTGGCTTTTGAATAATTTTGTTCAGCAAGGTATTTAAACCCTTTATCTATATCGCCTGCAAAAGCAATTTTAATTGTTAATAAACAAATTAATAATAAGTAAAATTTATTTTTTTTCATATTGTTTAGTATTGGTATAAAATGCTGTTTTTATATTGTTCAGAACCAATAATATTTGGATTCTGCTCAACACCAATTTTTCTAGAAATGGAAGGAACTCCATTATTATTGTTTTTATCAGAGATGTATTCAAAAATTTCGGCAAACGAAATTTTTCGATCTTTATTTATATCACATTTTTTCTCTTGAATGGCTTTTAAAAAACAATAGGTAAAAAGTCCATGCTTTTTGTCTTCATATTCATTTGAAACTCCAGAACCACTTGAGGCAGCTATAATAATACCATTTTTTACAATATTATTGGCTTCTTCTACAGGAATCATACCTGGCTTTATTCCAGCAATGATAGCACCAGAAAAGCAAGCATCTATTACAACAGTATATGACTTAGCAGGTATTTTGGCCAAATTATCATAAAAGGTTTCAAACGAATAACCACCATTGTTAATATATTTAGGCTCTGCATCTACGGGCATAAAATACTGTTTTTTATCTTTTAAACCTGGCACCCCATGACCAGTGTAATAAATAAAAACATCTGTTTTATTGGCTGTAATATAATCGGCTAATTTTCCATTGGGTGAGAACAATGTTAAAAAAGAACCCTGTGTAGCATTTTCAACCTTTATGACATTTTCTTGTTTGTAGCCAAGTGTTTTTATTAGGTATTTCTCAACTGTATTTAAATCGTTTATAGCATATTTTATTGATGGCGCATTTTTGTAATCTCTGTTTCCAATAATTACTGCAACAGCATCATTATTTTTAATATTTGTTTCTAAAATATCTAAATCAATGTCTGCATTTCCATAAACAACTTTCGAAATAGTAGGGTTTTTGGCATCCGCTTTAAACTCATTAAAATCAACTTCTAAGTTTTCGGTATTTAAAGTTCTGTCTTGAAATTTAATATTGTTGGTTTCTTTATAGTCATAAACATATTCTTCACCATTATCAGGGTTAGAAATTTCTAAATATGTAAGTAAATACTTATCGTTATTTAAAACAAATTGTGGGTTTAGGTAATTTATATCTTGAAGATTTTCTATAAAAGATAAGTACTCCTCTCCACTGGGTATGGAAACATAAATGGGATT
>CAIVPY010000357.1 GCA_903907885.1 uncultured Bacteroidota bacterium | reverse complement strand
CGTTTTTAATACTCTACTTTCTTTTCATCTTTATGTATCGGAATCATTGAAGGTCAATAATAATTTTTATATTATTTTACCCGTCATATAACACCAATTCTTTATCTAACAAATACTATAAACTTATAAATTACATTTAACATTTAATAAGTTAATTGATCTATTATAGGATCGAATTTATCATCATCTAAAAAAGAAAGAATTTTAAGCATATTAATAGACATCGTTTTTATAAATAATAAAAATATTACCAAGCATTGGCTTGCTGAATTGCGCTTTGGTCTGTTTTAAACTCAGAAGTAAAATGAAAAGCAATTTCAGGAAAATTGTCTTGATTCATTTTCAACGCCCAAGCGCTTTCTGCAAGAAATACCGGACGACCTTCTTTATCAGCAGCAATATTATATTTCTTCACCATATTGAACCTCTCAAGTGCCACTTTATCAGTAGATGTGTACCAACTGGCTTTTTCGTAGTTAAGTTTTGTAAACTCAACTGAAGCACCATACTCATGCAACAATCTGAATTGAATTACATCAAATTGAAGTTCTCCAACAGTACCAACAATTTTTATATAACCTTGTTGTTGAGTAAATAACTGCGCTACCCCCTCATCTGTAAGCTGCTGTATACCTTTTTCCAACTGCTTTGTCTTCATAGGATCTTTGTTTACTAGCTCTTTAAATATCTCGGGCGAAAAACTAGGAATTCCTTTATAAAACATCATTTCTCCTTCTGAAAGAGTATCACCAATTTTGAAATTACCTGTATCATACAATCCAATTACATCACCTGGATAAGCTTCATCCACAATACTTTTTTCGTTTGCCATAAAGCTAGTAGGACTTGAGAAACGAAACTTCTTATCCAATCTAGTGTGATGATAAAATTTATTACGTTCAAACTTTCCAGAAACTATCCTACAAAATGCAATTCTGTCTCGGTGATTCGGGTCTAGGTTGGCGTGTATTTTAAAAACAAATCCACTAAACTTATTTTCTGTTGGCAATACTTCACGGGTTTCGGTGTTTCGTGGACGAGGTTCTGGAGCTATTTGCACAAAAGTGTCGAGCAATTCTTTCACCCCAAAATTATTAATAGCACTACCAAAAAACACAGGGGCTAAATACCCATCCAAATACAAATCTTTATTAAAAGGTTCATACACACCTTCAATCAATTCAGCATCATCTCTCAATTTTTTAGCAGCCTTCTCTCCTATTCTATTATCTAGTTCTATTGAATTTAAATCTGTAATATCAAAAATATCATCTGAGATGGTTTGTTTGGCAGGAGAAAACAATTGAAGTTTTTTATCAAACAAATTATAAACACCTTTAAAAGTAGAACCAATACCAATAGGCCAACTTAAAGGACGAGTGTGTATATTTAATTCTTTTTCTATTTCGTCTAATAAATCAAATGCATCCTGCCCTTCTCTATCCATTTTATTAATAAAAACGATAACGGGTGTGTTTCTCATACGGCACACTTCCATCAGTTTTCTTGTTTGATCCTCTACACCTTTCACACAATCAATAACAAGTATTACACTATCAACAGCAGTAAGAGTACGGTATGTATCTTCAGCAAAATCTTTATGTCCAGGGGTATCGAGTATATTTACTTTGTAATTTTTGTAATCAAAGCCCATAACAGACGAAGCCACCGAAATTCCTCGTTGTTTTTCAATTTCCATAAAATCGGAAGTGGCTGATTTCTTAATTCTATTACTTTTTACAGCTCCAGCTGTTTGAATAGCGCCTCCAAATAGTAAGAATTTTTCGGTAAGAGTTGTTTTGCCAGCATCAGGATGGCTTATAATTCCAAAGGTTCTACGTTTAATTATATCTTCTTTATTCATGTATATTTGTCAGCGTTTTCGCTTATAAACAAGCTGCGAATATAATCATGATAAAGATTTATTGATGCTATTATTTGAGTAAGTGATTAATTTAATAAGGATGAATGAACAAATAGCTAACCCAAAACAAGCGCTAGTGCAAACAAGGCAACAGCTGCACCAATGCTAGTTAATCCATACAAAGCATAGTTGCAATAAGGATTGCTAAAATCTAAACCAAGACTAATTAAACAGCTTGAAAAACATAGAACCACTCCTAAAAATAATAGTTTAGAACCTAAACGAATTTTCTGTTGAGTTTTAAGTTTTTTATCAAGCGTTGAAAGAACTACTTCATCTACACCTTTCGACTTAATTTCTGTTAAAACAGCTTGATGACTCAAGCCATTCGAAATCATTTTTTTAGCCAATTGTAAATAGTTTTCTTGGTGATCATCTAGTATAATTTCGCTCATGTATTAATTAATTTTAATGCTAAATAAACTAATAAAAATCACTTTTAAAAGATATTTTTTTAATATATTATATAGCGCTTTATGATTTTACCTGACTATATCCATTCAGGTCAATACTTACAAAGACTTCCAAAAACTATCAAACAATCGTTAGATGAAAAATATTTTTTATTTCAAAAATATACTTTCATAAAAAAGCGAAATTATATGTCAAATCACACAATGCGTATACAAATATTAAATATATATTTTAATCATTGTTTGTTAGCTTTCATAGTAATAAACTTGCCGAACTAATAACCCATATTTATGATAGCAGAATATATATCAAAAAATCGTGAACGTTTTTTAAGCGAGTTATTCGACTTAATAAGAATTCCTAGCATTAGTGCAGATGCTGTTTATAACAAAGATGTTGCCCAAGCAGCCGATTTTGTAGCAGCTAAACTAAAAGAAGCCGGTGCCGACAAAGTTGAAGTTTGCCAAACAGCAGGACATCCCATTGTATATGGCGAGAAAATAATTGATAGTAGTTTTCCTACTGTCTTAGTTTATGGTCATTATGATGTGCAACCTGCTGTGCCATTAGAATTATGGGACACCCCACCCTTTGAACCTACCATTCGCAAGACAGAAATACATCCAGAGGGTGCTATTTTTGCTCGTGGAAGTTGCGATGATAAAGGGCAAGTATATATGCACATCAAAGCATTTGAAATTATGATGAACACGAACACTTTACCTTGCAATATCAAATTTATGATTGAAGGTGAAGAAGAAGTGGGTAGTTCTAATTTAGGAACTTTTTGTATTAACAATAAAGAAAGACTGAAAGCAGATGTAGTCTTGATATCAGACACATCAATGATAGCCAATAATGTTCCTTCAATCGACTGTGGATTGCGTGGATTAAGTTATTTAGAAGTAGAAGTTACTGGACCTAATCGTGATTTGCATAGTGGCGTTTACGGTGGAGCTGTTGCTAATCCTATAAATATATTGGCAAAAATGATTGCTAGCATGCACGATGAAAATAACCATATCACCATTCCTGGTTTTTATGATGAAGTTCAAAGATTAACTGATATTGAGAGAACAGAATTAAACAAAGCTCCATTTGATTTAGATGCTTATAAAAAAGATTTACAAGTGGGTGATGTTTGGGGTGAAAAAGGATACACTGTTTTAGAACAAACGGGTATCAGACCAACCCTTGATTGCAACGGAATTTGGGGTGGATATACAGGAGAAGGCTCTAAAACCGTATTACCTTCAAAAGCCTTTGCTAAAATAAGCATGAGATTAGTACCCAACCAAACTACTGATAAAATTACTGAATTGTTTACCAAACATTTTGAGAGTATTGCTCCTAAAAGTGTAACCGTTAAAGTACATCCTCATCATGGTGGCGAGCCTGTTGTTACGCCAATTGATTCTATAGCATATAAAGCTGCTGAAAGAGCAATGGAAACTACTTTTGGCAAGAAACCTATACCTACTCGTGGTGGCGGAAGTATTCCTATAGTAGCTTTATTTGAAAAAGAATTGGGTTTAAAATCTGTTTTGATGGGATTTGGTCTGGATAGTGATGCACTACATTCACCAAACGAGCATTATGGTATTTTCAATTATTTTAAAGGCATTGAAACCATACCTTATTTCCATAAATATTATGCTGAAATGAGCAAATAATTTAGATATCTATAACAAAAAGAGCCTTTGATTCGCGAATCAAAGGCTCTTTTTGTTTATTGTCATGATAGTTTCCTCTATTTCCGTACTTTTTCCGTACTATTGCGCCTCAATTTTTTTTCTTTCATGATTTCAGTTTCAAATCTTTCTCTTCGCTATGGCAAACGTGTACTGTTTGACGAGGTAAACGTAAAATTCACACAAGGTAATTGCTATGGTGTGATTGGTGCTAACGGTGCAGGTAAATCTACTTTCCTTAAAATCCTTTCGGGCGAAATAGATCCTACAACAGGTTCCTTTTCTATCACCCCAGGCGAAAGAATGAGTGTTTTAAAACAGAATCATTTTGAGTTTGATGAATTTCCAGTGCTGCAAACGGTGATAATGGGAAACCAAAAGCTTAACCAAATTATGTTGGAGAAAGATGCCATTTATCTTAAACCCGATTTTAGTGATGCGGATGGAATGAGAGCTGCCGAACTTGAAGCACTTTTTGCCGAAATGCAAGGCTGGAATGCCGAAAGTGATGCCGCTACCATGCTTGCCGACTTGGGTATTGACGAAAGCTACCATACCCGATTGATGAGCGAATTGAACGGTAAAGAAAAAGTACGTGTTCTTTTGGCTCAAGCCTTATTTGGCAATCCTGATATTTTATTATTAGATGAACCTACCAACGATTTGGATGTTGAAACTATTTCGTGGTTAGAAAATTTCCTTGCCGACTTCCAAAACTTAGTAATAGTAGTATCCCACGATCGACATTTCTTAGATGCTGTGTGTACACATATTGCAGATATTGATTTTAATAAAATGCAATTATACACTGGTAACTATAGTTTCTGGTACCAAAGCAGCCAATTGGCCCTAAGACAACGTTCTGACCAAAACAAAAAGGTTGAAGACAAGCGCAAAGAGTTGCAAGAATTTATTGAACGATTTAGTGCCAACGCTTCTAAGAGTAAACAAGCAACCAGTCGTAAAAAATTATTGGAAAAACTAGTAGTTGACGATATTAAAGCAAGTACTCGTAAGTATCCTGGCATTATTTTCAGGCCCGATAGAGATTGTGGCGACCAAATACTGCGACTTGAAAACCTGAGTAAGAAAAACAACGAAGGTGTTACCCTTTTCTCAAACATTAACTTTACTTTAGATAAAGGCGATAAAGTTGCCATTCTTTCGAGAGAGCCTTTGGCTATCTCGGCTTTGTTTGAAATATTAATTGGACACGATAGTGCCGATAGTGGCGAGTTTGTGTGGGGTCAAACCATTACCAAAAGCTATTTGCCAAACGATAACAGCTCATACTTTGCCGATCCTGAAAACTTGGTTGATTGGCTTAGACAGTTTTCGGCCGAAAAAGACGAAACTTACATCCGTGGCTTCTTAGGCAAAATGTTGTTTAGTGGCGAAGAGGTGTTTAAGAAATCAAATGTGTTGAGTGGTGGCGAAAAAGTGCGTTGTATGGTTAGCAAAATGATGATGACCAATGCCAATTTCTTGATTTTAGACGAACCTACAAACCATTTGGATTTGGAATCTATCACTGCTTTTAATGATGCCTTGGTTGATTGGAAACACAATGCCCTTTTTACCAGCCATGACCATGAATTTACCCAAACCATTGCCAATCGTATCATCGAAATAACACCAAAAGGAGTTATTGATAAACGTATGTGTTACGATGAATACCTTGAAAACGAAAATGTGAAAGAGCAACGCATGGCCATGTATGGAAGTGTAGCTAGGAAATAGTAAATTACATCTAACAAAGTGAAATTATTCAGACTATTACTCCTACCCTTTTCGCTGCTATATGCGTTCATCATATTTTTGCGCAACCTTTGCTACGATGCAGGCATTTTACCTTCTACCCGTTTTGATATTCCCATTATAAGCGTAGGAAATTTAGCTTTTGGAGGCACAGGCAAAACCCCGCACATCGAGTATTTAATCAGATTGCTTTCGCCTGATACAAAAACGGCTGTTCTTAGCCGTGGATATCGAAGAAAAACCACAGGTTATCTTTTTGCCGACAACATGGCCACGGCTGCTAGCATTGGCGATGAGCCTTTTCAGATTTACAATAAACACAACAGCAACATCACACCAATACATATATAGGCATTTATAGCATAGCATGTATGTACATATGTATGTATGTATGCACCTGTTGATAGTACACACCTCGTGTGATATCTGGTTGTTTCTCAGATCAAGTGACTTAATGACGGTGTTGGTAACTAGGGCCTCTGCGATCTCTTTCGCTCCGCCCCGCCACGACCCAAGCCCATTCCACTCCAGCTTCATACTGTATTGTTTAATATCAAGTGTGAGAACGTACATGCATATATACATGCACACAGTTGTATTATTATACCATACTGTCTAATTGAAGCGTTTATCTTCAGCATGTT